>JAZRMG010000124.1:0-12743 GCA_045647345.1 Bacteroidaceae bacterium
CCCTGGTACGCTGGTCTATGGGAAGCGTGGCGGAATCTGTTGCTGCAAAGTTAGTACAAGATGACTGAAAAAACAAATTCTAGCGAGCAAATAACAGAAAAAGTTATGAATCTGTTCGAAATTATGATGAGGAACGGCTAATGGTGAAGGGAAACGTGAGACATAAATAAAACACTTTGCGTGAGGCGTGAGACATAAATATTTATGGTAATTCACGGGACATTTACGGCAATTTATGTTTATTATTTAACACGAATGATCACGAATGGACCCGTAAATGGCCGTAAATAATATTCAGTTGAAACCTCAGAGCCAAACTCTGTGCTGCGGCGTGAAATAATAAAGACATTAGGTTACAAAAGTTCATAAATCGGTTGGCGGTGGCAGAGGATCTCTTCGAATTTCACAAGGCGTTTGTCCTAAAAAAGTTGACAGATGGGGCAGTACTGACGTGCCAGTACTGCAATACCGAGCCTCCGGTATTCGAGTACTGGAGGCTCGGTACTGAAAATTCGCACTGCCCATTTTTTGTGTTTTGTCTGCTTGGTGTGGTATTCTTACATAGCGCCCTTACTCCGCGCTTTGCTTGGCACTCCCTCCCGGCTTCGCCGTACTCCCTCTCGGAGGGAGAGTTAGAGCTGCCACCGCCAACCGATTTATGAACTTTTGTAACCATACGAAGCCGTACAATTTTCAACTTTGAGCTTCTAATCCCTTATTTTTTCATCATAATGGGAAGGAAAATGGATTTTTTTGCCTAAGTTTGTCGTAGAATTTAACACTATGACATTAACGTAAACATAAAAAGACTATGAAACGTATCCTATTCGGTTTGCTGATGGGAGCCGCCACACTCGGCCTCTCAGCCCAAGAGAGCACTAAGAACGAAATCGTCAAGCAGGGGTGGAACTTCGGCCCTCTGCCCGTAGTGGGCTGGGACAGCGACCTGGGCTTCCAGTACGGTGCCTGTGTGGACATCTTCAACTATGGCGACGGCACCAACTACCCTTCGTATAACTATAAGGTGAACCTCGAGGCATCGACCTACACGGGTGGCTCGTCGCTGCTGCGCTGCTATGGCGACTTCAAGACCCTCATCCCCGATGGTAAGCTGTTCTTCGACTGCACCTACTTCAATGCCAAGAAGTTCGACTTCTACGGCTTCAACGGCTATGCATCGCCCTACTTCGGCCCCAGCTTCGGGCACAACGAGGGCGAGAAGTCTGAGTTCTACTGGATGCGCCGCAACCAGTTCCGCCTCGTCACCAGCGTGCAGCGCCGCATCACGGGCAACCTGCACTGGGCCGCAGGCTTCGGCTACTACAACATCGTGACGGGCAACGTCAACCTCGAGGGTTATGACGGCAATGCCACCCTCTACCAAATGTACCGCGTAGCGGGCCTTATCCGCGACAACGAAGCCAACGGCGGTAATGTGCTGCAGCTCAAGGCTGGACTCGTGTATGACACCCGCGACCACGACAGCGACCCCACACGTGGTGTGAACATCGAGGCTACCCTCGTAGGCGCCCCCGACATCATCGACCGCAAGGGCTACAGCAACCTGGGCTTCACCTTCGTGGGTAGCCAGTATGTGCCTGTATGGAAAGACAAGCTTACCTTTGCCTACCGTCTCGGCATACAGACCAAGCTCGCGGGCGAGATACCCTACTACTTCATCAACAACCTCAACACCCTCTTCTTCCGCAAGGTGTATACCGAAGGTCTTGGTGGCAATGCCTCGGTGCGCGGTATCAACCGCAACGGCGTAGTGGGTAATGGTATGGCATGGCTCAACACAGAGTTTCGCTGGCGCATCGTGAACTTCCGCGCCATCAACCAGAACTTCCACATCGCCCTGAACCCCTTCTTCGACATGGGACAGGTGATACAGCCCTACCGCCTCGACAAGCAGAAGGCAGCCTACATGGCTGCGGGCGGTGCGCTCAACCCGCTCAACCCCTTCTACTCGGGCAACGAGGAGAAGGTGCACATGACCGCAGGCTGCGGCCTGAAGATCGTGATGAACCGCAACTTCGTGATCTCGGTAGAGATGGCCCGCGCCCTCGACAATCGCGACGGACAGAAGTTGTGGAACAACATCGGATTTAACTACCTCTTCTAAAGAATCTAAAAGAAACACTTTAACACACACGACACATCATGAGACGCTTCTTATATGTCCTATTGACAGCCATGCTGTGCACTGCCACGATGGCCAACCACCGCCACACCCAGACCCTCAAGAAGGGCTGGAAGTTTACCCGCACCGACGATGCCGCAGCATCGGCCGTCAGCTACGACGACAGCCAATGGCAATCGGTGACCGTGCCGCACGACTGGGCCATCTATGGGCCTTTCGATGCCAACAACGACCGCCAGCAGGTGGCCATCGAGCAGGACGGACAGAAGGAGGCCATGGCTCATGCCGGCCGCACGGGCGGACTCCCCTTCATAGGACCCGGCTGGTATCGCCTGCAGTTCGAGGCTCCCGAATTTACTGAGGGACGCCGCGCCACACTGCTCTTCGACGGTGCCATGAGCCATGCCCGCGTATGGGTCAACGGGCATGAGGTGGGCTACTGGCCCTACGGCTACAACGCCTTCCATTTCGACATCACTCCCTACATGAAGGTGGGCGAAACAAACACCCTGGCCGTGCGCCTCGAGAACTACGAGGAGAGCTCGCGATGGTATCCCGGTGCGGGACTCTACCGCAACGTGCACCTCATCGTGACCGACGAGGTGGCTGTAAGGATGTGGGGTACCTACATCACCACCCCCGTGGTGCGCGACGGATTTGCCAAGGTGTGCGTACAGACAGAGCTCGACATGCCCCAGGGCATTGCGGCTGAAGACATCACCATCCGCACCGAGCTGATCTCGCCCGAGGGCCTACACGTAGCTCGCGGAGAGAGGGCGCTGACCCGCTTTGACGAGGGGGTAGCAGGACAGGAGCTCATCGTGGAGCAGCCGCTGCTGTGGAGCCCCGAAACGCCGCACCTCTACAAAGCCGTGACGACGGTGATGAACAGGTCGGAGATTACCGACGTCTATGAAACGACCTTCGGCATACGCACCATCGAGGTTGTCCCCGACAGGGGCTTCTACCTCAACGGGCAGCATGTCGTATTCAAAGGTACCTGCAACCACCACGACAACGGACCCTTAGGGGCTGTGGTGAACACCACTGCCGTGCGCCGCAAGGTGCGCCTGCTCAAGGAGATGGGCAGCAACGCCTACCGCACATCGCACAACATGCCCGAGCCTGAGCTGGTGGAGGCCTGCAACGAGATGGGTATGATGGTGATGGCCGAGAGCTTCGACGAATGGAAACGCTCCAAGGTGAAGAACGGCTACAACCGCGAGTTCGGCGAGTGGATAGAGAAGGACATCGTAAACCTCGTGCGCCGCTACCGCAACGACCCCTCCGTAGTGATGTGGTGCACGGGCAATGAGGTACCCGACCAAGGGACGGGCGACGGCATCAAGGTGTGCCGCATGATACAGGATATCTTCCACCGCGAAGACCCCACACGTCCCTGCACCGTGGGCATGGACCGCGTAGACATCACACTCAAGAACGGATTTGCCCACATACTCGACGTGCCTGGACTCAACTACCGCAGCCACAAGGTGCAGGAGGCCTACAAGCGCCTGCCACAACAGGTGGTGCTCGGCAGCGAGACGGCCTCGACCGTAAGCTCACGCGGCGTGTATAAGTTTCCCGTAGAGCGACGCTCGATGGCGATGTACGATGACCACCAGTCGTCGTCATACGACCTCGAACACTGCAACTGGAGCGACCTGCCGGAAGATAACTTCATCCTCTACGAAGACCTGCCCTATGGCATGGGAGAATTTGTATGGACAGGATTCGACTACCTGGGCGAACCGACCCCCTACTACACCAACTGGCCCAGCCACTCGTCGCTCTTCGGCATCATTGACCTCGCAGGCCTGCCCAAAGACCGCTACTGGCTATACCGCAGCCACTGGAACAAAGAGGAGCATACGCTACACATCTTGCCTCACTGGAACTGGGAAGGACGCGAAGGAGAGGTGACGCCCGTATTTGTATATAGCGACTACCCTACCGTGGAGCTCTTTATCAATGGAGTGAGCCAGGGCAAACGCACAAAGGACCTCACCGTGAAGATTGACGATACAGAAAACGACGAGAGCCGCAAGGCACTGGCGCGACAGCAGCGCTACCGCCACATGTGGATGGACACCAGATATGAGCCTGGCACCCTGCGTGCCGTGGCTTACGATGCTGAAGGCAACGCATGCATGGAAACCGAGGTGCACACGGCTGGCAAGCCCTATGCCATAGAGCTGGTGGCCGAAGAGAACAGGGCGCTCGTAGCCGGCACTGAGGACCTGGCCTACGTCACCGTGCGCATCGTCGACAAGCAGGGACGCCTCTGCCCCAATGCGCAGCACAAAGTGAGCTTCACCGTCAAGGGGGCGGGCCACTACCGGGCTGGCGCCAATGGAGACCCGACCAATCTCGAAGCCTTCCACCTGCCGCAGATGCATGTCTTCAATGGCATGATGACTGCCATCGTAGAGGAGCAGGGCAAAGCGGGAACCATCACGCTCACAGCCCATGCCAAGGGACTGAAATCGGGAAAGCTGGTGATAAAGGTAGCTGACAACAATGCTTTATAGGAGAGAGAGGCATCAGTAGACTATATATATAATATGGAGAAAAAGAGATTGGCCATTGTGGGCTGCGGCAAGCTGGGAGGCATTGTCGCCAATGCGGTATCGGACGGGATACTGGCGGAGTACGAACTTATCGGGGTGTACTCCCGTACACGGAGCAAAGCCGAGGCTTTAGCCATGCAGATGCCACAGCCACCCAGGGTATGTGACAGCATAGAGGAGCTACTGGCTCTGAGACCTGACTATGTGGTGGAGGCAGCTGCACCTGCTGCCATGCGTGAGCTGGCACTGCCCGCCCTGCGCGGCGGGGCCTCTGTGGTGACGCTCTCGATCGGGGCCTTTGCCGATGATGCCTTCTACGACGAGGTGATGCGCACAGCCAAGCAACACGGCACACACGTATACGTGGTATCAGGAGCGACAGGCGGATTCGATGTGTTGCAAACAGCGACACTAATGGGTGGCGCGACAGCACGCTTCTTCAACGAAAAAGGACCCAACGCCTTGCGCGGCACGGCAGTATATGACGATGCCTTGCAGACGGAGCAACGCATGGTCTTTGCCGGCACTGCCAAAGAGGCTATCGCCCTGTTTCCGACAAAGGTGAACGTCACGGTGGCAGCGTCACGCGCATCAGTGGGGCCTGAGAACATGCATGTGACGATGCAGTCGACACCTGACTTCGTGGGCGACACACAACGTGTGGAGATCAGGAACGAGCAGGTTCATGCTGTCATCGACGTGTATAGTGCAACCTCTGAGATTGCGGGATGGTCGGTGGTGAGTACACTACTCAACATCGCCTCGCCGATCGTGTTCATTTGAAGATAAGGGGGGGGGAGGTAGAAGGAGATAAAGGGAGTTAGAAGGAGATAAAGGGAGATAAAGGCCAATAGTTTTTTCGCGCGTAAAAGCTATTGGCCTTTATCTCCCCTACGAAGCGTAAGCGGAGTACTATCTCCCTTTAACTCCTTTAACTCCTTTAACTCCTAAGAGTTAATATACCCCTTAATATTGTCCAGGACCTTTGCGCTCAACCGGTCGAAAGCCTGTCGGGTGCGTCCTGTAGACACTCTCATGCAGCGCACCTTAGGGTGCTGCAGCAGATGGGTACCTCCCAAAGCACCTACGGTATCGCAATAGAGGCGGTTGTCACCGCTATCCAGCCAACGAAGCAGCGCATCCTCATCCCAAGCGGGAGACAAGCCGGTATTGAAGAGCACCTTATGCTGCCCCAAATGGTGCAGCTCTGCCTCGTGAAGCAATACGGTGTTCTTATTGAGGCAACAAAAGACCACATCGCTCCACCCCATCAGCTCGGCGAGAGGCATATAGCGGTACCCTTTGGCTGTAGCATCGGCTTTCTCGCTACGGGCAAAGTAAGCAATATCGGCACCAAAGAAACGCATGGCATCAGCAATCATACCTCCTGACTTGCCTAAACCGACGATACCGACCTTGAGACCTGTAATCTCACGGGGCATACCCTCCCAAGGGGCTTCGCCAAATCCATGGAGCAGGCGAACAAGCTCGCTCACGACATACTCGACAACGCCTTCGTCACCATAGTCACGTATGCCCGTCACAGTGATACCATGTGCCTGCGCATAGTGAATATCGACATTGGCACTCTCGGGCGAATAAAGCGAGCAGCACATGCCGATGTACTGCACATGAGGACATTGCGCCATGATAGCGGCAGTCAACGTCGACGTATAACTCAACAATACGGCATCGGCATCGCCTATACGACTGACAATGTCGGCATCAGTGGAAGGGATATCGGCATACAGCACTACCTCACGGGCATATTGATGCAACTCCTTTTCTGCTGCGGGTATCAGACTGACGGGTTCTATAGCGACTAATTTACGAAATAGCATATCGATATCATTTAGGTTGGATTTCCAATACTGCATCTTGCAACAGCGGAGCGCTAAAGGTGAGCGTCACAGGCTTAGCGTCGGTGACCTCGACATAAGCAACAAGATATCCTTGATAGACACGACGCTGGCGTGCTTTGGGATGAGTCATATCGCGATTGTCAGAATTCTCAAGTCCGAGCAGACGAGCAGAACCCGAAACCTGGCAAGAAACCATGTTGTCGGCAAGCTTCACCAGATGCCCCTCCTCATCGAGTACCTCGACAAGCACCTGGGCCGTACCGCCATGGGCTGACACCTCGGGCTCGAGCAGCGTAGCACGCAAGCTGTAGGGACGGCCACTGGTATGGATGGTGTATGTGGCCTGCAGGGTTCCCTCAGCATCGTAGCCCTCGGCTGTAAGCGTACCCGGCGCATAAGGCACATCCCAATGTATCATGCCGCTCGTATCGTCGTAGGGACGCATCTCACCTACAACCTCGCCATTGAGCTTAAGCTGTGCCTGGGCGGTATTGGTGTAGCAGACCACACGTATCAACTGACCATCGCGGTAGTTCCATGAGTCGAAAGCGTCGATGGAGAGATGATCGCCCCAACGGCCACGGCCACGGTTATAGGTGCCTATATATATCATAGGAGTGGTGCTCCAATGTGCTTCGCGGAATTTGCCGCGAGGTTTGGCATAGTTGGCAAAATTGAGCAAACCGGTATGTAGTCCGCGCGAAGGCCATGCGCCGGACTCGCCAAGGTAGTCGGTACCCGTCCAGATGAACTGTCCGAAGATGTGCTCCTTGTCGCGCACGTCCTTCCAGGCACTGAAGTCGCTGCGGGTCTCACTGCCGTAGATGATGCGGTTGGGGTATTTCTTATGATCGGTGTCGTAGCGGTCTTCGGTATAGTTATAACCGACAACATCGACCGCCTCGGGATACTCGGTCTCGTTGCTCATCACCACGCCAGCAAGAGCACCTGTGACAGGACGTGAAGAATCGACAGCACGGATGCAGGCGGCGAGACGCTTTGCAATCTTACCGATACGCTCGGCATGAGGACGCTTGGGGTCATAGCCTCCAAACATAGGCTGACTGATGCTGCTGCCGTCAAGCACGGGATGCGAATAGGGATCGTTAGGATAGTCGACCTCGTTGCCCACACTCCAAAGGAACACACTGGGATGGTTGCGGTCACGACGCACGATATCGGTAATATCGCGCTCGATCCACTCTTCAAAGAAGTCGGCCGTACCCTGATAGCCAGGCTCGCCCTTGTTCCAGCCTTTTATCCATTTGCGTTTGGGAAACTCCCATTCGTCACTGCCCTCGTCCATCACAAGCATACCGAGCTCATCACACAGGTCATACACGATGGGAGCCTGTGGATTGTGACTCATGCGAATGGCATTGGCACCCATAGCCTTGAGCGACTCGATGCGGCGACGCCATACCTCGGGGGGCACGACAGCACCCAACACTCCGGCATCGTGGTGAAGACATACGCCCTTGACCTTCATGTTTACCCCATTGAGTGCAAAGCCCTTATCGGCACTGAACTCAAGCGTACGCAGTCCGGCACGCACCTCAGTCTTATCGATCACCTGACCTCCGGACAGCAGCTCTACACGCAGGGTATATAGATAGGGATCATCAAGGTTCCAACGATGGGGATTCCTCAATTGACAGTTAACTGTTGACTGTTGACAATTAGTGCTATTTGCGGCTACTGTTGCATTCTTCACAGCCGAAGCCACTTGCTTGCCCTCAGCATCAAGTATCGTGATGCGAGCCTGCACCTGCTGGGACTGTGCGGTATGGTTGTCTACAGCCACATCGACCTCGATAGTAGCACTGCGATCGGTGAGCTTGGCTGCACGGTAGGCCACGCCCCACTGAGAGAGGTGCACGTCGGGAGCAGCGATGAGGTATACATCACGGTAGATTCCTGAACCCGTATACCAACGCGAGTCGGCATAGCGGCTATGGTCTACCCGCACAGCAATGACATTGTCGCCTTCACGGTTCAGATAAGGCGTAAGGTCATACATGAACGATACATAGCCGTTGGGGCGATGGCCCAGGAGATGCCCATTGAGGTACACATCGCTGCGATTATATACTCCCTCAAAGTAAATATAATAACGTGCTGCATCATCGTCTACACGGAAAGTCTTACGATACCAACCTATGCCACCAGGTAGATAACCCGTACAGCTGGCAAGTTCCTGAGAAGGAGCGCTCTCTACACTCCAATCGTGAGGGAGGGTAAGCTGACGCCAACGACTGTCATCATAGCCGAGTTTCATGGCCGTACTGTCATCGGCAAGAATAAAGCACCAATCATCATTAAACTTATCCGGCGTACCGAACGATACCTGTGCAAAGGTCTCCAGACCCAGGCAACAGAAAAAGCACAAACAGAACCACAGATGTTTCATCATGATATTTATTTAGTATATTTTCGGAATTTACATCACCCCATACAGTTCGTCCAGTTTTTCTTTAATCGCAAGCAACTCTTCCCTCACACTCTTCAAACGTGCTACAATATCCGTTCTGTCCAGCTCTCGTTTCTTAGATGTCTTCAAACGATTACGAGCAGCCTTTACCGTCAGTCCCTGCTCCTTCACCAAGTGATGAATCAGACGAACCATCTCGATATCGTCTAATGTATATTGACGCACCCCTGAGCCCGTTTTCTTGGGATGGAGTGAGGGAAATTCCTTTTCCCAAAAGCGGAGAGTATGCTCAGCAACTCCCACCTTTTCGGCAACTTCGCGTATGCTATAATATAGTTTCAGTTCCTTATCCATGATGCCGTCGGATTGTTCTCTTCGCAGAGCATTATAAACGCTAATCCAATACCTTTCCCTGATTTTCGGCCATGCGAATCATCTCATCATACTGGTCCGAACTGAGATCCATGAAATAATAATTGGCAGGATTGACTGGCCGTCCGCGCTGCAACACTTCATAATGAACATGAGGTCCTGTAGACCGGCCGCTATTCCCCGACAGCGCAATTGTCTCGCCACGTACCACACGCTGCCCACGCTTCACATTGAAACTCTTGAGATGTGCGTAACGCGTTTCATAGCCATAGCCATGGTCGATAGTCACGATATAGCCATAGCCACTCTCCCACTTCGCTTTTTTCACAATTCCATCGGCCGTAGCATATACCGGCGTACCAATATCGCAAGCAAAATCCATGCCATCGTGAAAGATACGGGTCTGATAAATCGGATGTATACGATAGCCGTAACCCGAGGCTGTACGCTTAAGATCTTTGTTGGCTACAGGTTGTATGGCTGGGAGATGACGCAACATATCTTCATGATTCTTGTAGAATTCCACAATCTCATCAAACGATTGCGACTGTATGTAAAGCTGACGCTCCAACACATCCATCCGCTGGGTGGTGGCAATCACCAACTCGGCGTTATCCATGTTCTCGAACTCTTCATAACGATTGGTTCCCGAAAAAGTAGCACCTCGCACATCACTCGGCACGGGATCGGCCATGAACATCACACGATAGAGATTGTCGTCGCGCTGGCTGATATCGGCCATCACCTCCATTGCCTCCTCCATACGATGCGCAAGCACGGTATACTGCCCCTGTAGACGGGCATTCTCCTCGCGCAAACGCTTGGCATCCTCGGGCAGACCCCAAAAGAAGACCACTACCAAATAAGCCGCAACACCAAGAACAAGAAAAAACACTGCATTGCGCAAGTAAGTGAGCAATCGTTGACGAAGACTCGGATATACACGGTCATACATCTTGGTCTTCTCATTATATTTGTAGTAGACATTCCTCATAAGGCGCAATGCGATACGTTCTGCATATCACGTACAAAAGTACAAAAACCCAAGCTCTCATGCAAACGATTTTACAAGATTTATGAATTTGCCAGCAGTATCTCAACTATTTCGCCCGTCAAAAGCATACTCCTCTCTTGCATGAAGCAAAATTCTTGAGCACAAGAAGCAAGTAAACTGATATTGTTTTCGTCAAGTCATTTTTTTCTACTATTTTTGCAAGTTGAATTAAAACGAATAAAAACGACAAAAATAATAATACAACTATGTTGACAGCTAAAGAAATTAGAGAGTCTTTTAAGAGTTTCTTTGAGAGCAAGGGACATCAGATCGTGCCCTCGGCTCCCATGGTGGTCAAGGACGACCCCACACTGATGTTTACCAATGCTGGTATGAACCAATTTAAGGATATCATCCTCGGTAACGCGGCAGCGAAATATAAGCGTGTGGCCGACTCGCAGAAGTGTCTGCGCGTGAGCGGTAAGCACAACGACCTCGAAGAGGTGGGTCACGACACCTACCACCACACGATGTTTGAGATGTTGGGCAACTGGTCATTTGGCGACTACTTCAAGCAGGAGGCCATCGACTGGGCATGGGAATACCTCGTAGATGTGCTCAAGCTCGACCCCAAGAACCTCTACGCTACCGTATTCGAGGGCAGCAAGGAGGAGGGTCTCGACCGCGACGATGAGGCAGCTTCTATCTGGGAGCGTCACTTGCCGAAGGATCATATCATCAACGGTAACAAGAAGGACAACTTCTGGGAGATGGGTGACACAGGTCCCTGTGGTCCCTGCTCAGAAATCCATATTGACCTCCGCTCTGAGGAGGAGAAGGCCGCTGTGCCCGGTGCACAGATGGTCAACCATGACCACCCGCAGGTGATCGAGATCTGGAACCTTGTGTTCATGCAGTACAACCGCAAGGCCGACGGTAGCCTCGAGTCACTGCCCGCCAAGGTTATCGACACCGGCATGGGCTTCGAGCGCTTGTGCATGGCTATGCAGGGCAAGACCTCAAACTACGATACTGACGTGTTCCAGCCCATCATTAAGGTGATTGCTGCCATGTCGGGCAAGGTATATGGTGTCGATGCGAAGAACGACGTGGCTATGCGCGTAATCGCTGACCACATCCGTACCATCGCCTTCTCTATTACCGACGGACAGCTGCCCTCAAATGCGAAGGCTGGTTATGTGATCCGTCGTATCCTCCGCCGTGCGGTGCGCTATGCATACACCTTCCTTGGACAGAAGCAGGCATTCATGTACCGCCTCATCCCCGTACTCATCGAGAGCATGGGCGACGCTTATCCCGAACTCAAGGCACAGCAGGTGCTCATCGAGAAGGTGATCAAGGAGGAGGAGGAGTCGTTCCTCCGCACACTCGAGACCGGTAACCGCTTGCTTGATAAGGTGATTGCCGATGCTCGCACTGCTGGTAAAAACGAAATTAGCGGTGTGGATGCCTTCACCCTCTACGATACCTATGGCTTCCCCCTCGACCTCACCGAGCTCATCCTCCGCGAGAACGACATGAGCGTAGCCTTGACCGAGTTTACCGCTGAGATGGACAAGCAGAAGGCTCGTGCACGCAACGCCGCTGCCGTAGACCTGGGCGACTGGGTGGTATTGGCCGAAGGCGAGAGCGAGTTTGTGGGCTATGACTATACCGAACACGATGCACGCATCCTCCGCTACCGCAAGGTGACACAGAAGAAGCAGGAGCTCTATCAGTTGGTACTCGACAAGACTCCCTTCTACGCCGAGAGCGGTGGTCAGGTGGGCGACACCGGTGCTATCGTAAGCGAATATGAGACCATCGACATCATTGATACCAAGAAGGAGAACGGCCTCTCAGTACATATTACAACCAAGCTTCCCGAGCATCCCGAAGCTGAGTTCATGGCCTGCGTAGATACCGAGAAGCGCGAAGCTTGTGCTGCCAACCACTCATGTACTCACCTCATCGACGAGGCATTGCGTGAGGTACTGGGTACACACGTCGAGCAGAAGGGTTCGCTCGTGACTCCCGACTCACTGCGCTTTGACTTCTCACACTTCCAGAAGGTGACCGACGAGGAGCTGCGCCAGGTGGAGCACCTCGTGAATGCCAAGATCCGTGCCAACGTAGAGCTCAACGAATACCGCAACCTCCCCATCGAAAAGGCTCGTGAGTTGGGTGCTATCGCCCTCTTCGGTGAGAAGTATGGCGACCTCGTACGTGTAATCCAATTCGGCAACTCTATCGAGTTCTGTGGCGGTACCCACGTGAGCGCTACCGGTAAGATTGGTATGGTCAAGATCATCAGCGAGAGCAGCATCGCCGCTGGCGTACGCCGTATCGAGGCTATCACAGGCGCCAAGGT
>JAZRMG010000125.1:0-3072 GCA_045647345.1 Bacteroidaceae bacterium
TGCTGTTCTGTTGATTATTTTTGTCAACTGATTCTACGGACAAAACGGATTTCTTTCTCACAGAGGGTTTGATTGTCGCACGCAGACACCGCAGACTAACGCAGAGGCAAGTCGCTTCGCGCTTGCTGGCCATCCGGAGGGAATGCACAAGCGTAGCGCGTGCGTAATCCGTGAAGATTCAGTGTCATTCGTGGGAGATAACGTTTCCGCGCGCCCCTTGCCAGCCGCACGGCGAGCCTTACCGTCTACACCGTGAGCCGCGCCATCCGCACCGTGAGCCGCGCTACTCGGCCTCGTGAGGCACACCGTAACTCATTGAGCCGAGGGATACCCGCATAATGCGCGTGCGCCACGCGAGGCAAAGTGTCTTGTACTGAAATAGGTTTACACTTTTAGCAGGAAAAAATGTTAAAATATTAAATGCTAAAAGTTAAAATTATGGCAACCAAGAAACGTGGCCGCATCTCGAAGGCCTTTAAGCGTGAAGTCGCAATCGAGTATCTACAAGGAGGTGTAACAATGAAGGAACTTGCTCTCAAATACAACCTTCCTAATATTAACAGCGTATCGAGTTGGATAAGATGTTACCTTACTCCAGAAGAAGTTCAAAATAAACGACTATCTTTGCCCGATGAATCATCTTCTCCTACAGTTATGCCTGAAAAGATAGAGCCGAATAAGGATTCCATGATATCAGCATTGGAGCAGCGCATCCAAGATCTTGAGAAGCTGTTAAAGCATTCTCAACTGAGATGTAAGGCTCTTGATACACTGATAGATATTGCAGAAGAGCAAGGTATCCAGATACGAAAAAAATCTGGGGCCAAGCAGTAGAACGCCTCTGCGAGCGCGATCACCTCACGGTAGAGACCGCTTGCAGCCTGTTTGGCCATACCCGTCAGGCTTATTATCAGAAGAAACGCGATGAACAGGAGTGGATGCGTCGGGCTAACCGCATCATAGATGTTGTTGCGGAAATTCGTCGCCAGGATCCAGGCATCGGAGGCTACAAGCTTTGGTTGATGACCAAACGCATGTTCCGGCAGGATTGGGTTCCTGGCAGGGATCAGTTTCTTGCCCTTCTCCATACGTTCGGGTATACGCTCAGACGTCCCAAACCACGCCGTACGACCAATTCCAACCATCGGTACCACAAGTACAGGAATCTGATAAAGGGATTTATTCCTGATGCTTCTAATGTGCTATGGGTTAGTGATATAACATACATTGACACGTTGGACGGATGTTGTTATCTGCATTTGGTTACGGATGCCTATTCTCGCAAGATTGTAGGCTGGTGTCTGTCTGAAACGCTTCATGCAGCACATACGGTCAAGGCTCTGAAAATGGCTATAGAAGCGACGGGAAAGGGGACATTGGATGGATTGATCCACCATTCGGATAGAGGAGTACAGTATTGTTGTGATGAGTATGTAAACCTGCTTATGGATTACCATATACGAATCAGTATGACAGAAGATTATAATCCGACCGACAATGCCATTGCCGAACGCGTCAACGGCACGTTGAAGACGGAAGTCATCTATCGAGAGTAACGTTTCGTCAGCTTTACTGACGCTCAACGCAGGATAGCCTCGTTCGTTGACTTCTATAACGACAAACGTCCGCATAGCAGCATTGGCATGAAGGTCCCTTCGCAAGTACATCAAGAGTCGGGAGAACAACGCAGGTGCTGGTAATGGCTCTCGGGGGCTGTCTGCCCCCTGCCGCAAGGCATCCCCCGAGTGTTTTTCATGATATTTTTCGCAGACAAGTGTCAACGAAAGCAGTACAATGCAAACTTTTTCAGGCTGAATGTAAACTTCAGTAGCGATATGTAAACATTTGCAGGAATGTGTAAAGTTTTTTAGTTATATTTGTCAAATTATTCAGTATGACTACTTACGAAATAGGCTAATTGGTGTAAACCCTATTCAGGAAAAGGCACAGAGATAATCATCAATCATCAGTAATCAGTAATTATATGCGATGATGCAAAATACTTGAAAAAGAGGTTATATATATATATATAATTATATATATAAAAATTTTTCTTTACCTATTCTGCGACTCACTAATATCATCAAGAAAAAACTGATTACTGATGATTGATGACTTCGGGGCTGGTGTTCTCATGGGTAAAAATATATGTGCGAGATTTGCGTATGTCAGAATCTTTTTTTATCTTTGCATAGTTATAATACCATGGTTTGCGGGCGTTTATGCCTCTCCCTGAATGATATTGATAATCAATACAATAAAACACAAATATATGAAACGACATTTTCTTGCGATGTTTGCCTTCGTGGCATGCGCATGGGGTGCTCTGGCGCAGGGCTTTCCGACGGTGAGTACGGCCGAGAACACGGTGTGGTATCTCATCCAGTTTGTTAATGGTGGCAATGCCATCACGGCCGAGACATCGGGTGTCAATGTGACCACCTCGGCGGCGGTGGGTAAGCCTTCTCAGTTGTGGAAGGTGACGGGCAGCAGTGCCGACGGCTACCAGTTGACCAACAAGAAGGGCTATACGCTCCACGTGGCCTCGGCTGCCAAGAACCAGATGGTGCAGGCTTCGGCTACGGCATCGGGCGTGAGCACGTTTGCCATTACTGCGAACGGTAGCAACTATGAGATTCAGCCCAAGGGCAACACGGGCATCTCGATGAACCTCTGGGGTGGCCCCAATGAGAACCGTGGCGTAGGCCTCTGGGATAAGGGTGACCAGAATAATCCTGTGAAGTTTGTCGATGCTTCGGCATTGGAGACTGAGAGCAAGTTCTCTTTGATTCCCTATCCGCAAGAGCTCGTTGTGACACAGCAGGGCACACTCCACGTGGCTGCACTGAGTGCTATTACCTATGGCAGCGATGAGATGAAGGAGCATATCGAGGCCTTTGCCGAGCAGTTGAAGACCTCATCGGGCATCAC
This sequence comes from Bacteroidaceae bacterium, assembly GCA_045647345.1. Classification (GTDB taxonomy): domain Bacteria; phylum Bacteroidota; class Bacteroidia; order Bacteroidales; family Bacteroidaceae; genus UBA1189. The sequence goes on from JAZRMG010000125.1 coordinate 2,932, forward strand.
ACTGACCGTGAAAAAGGCAGGCGATGAGGCATCGGCAGGCGAGATATGGTTTGGTGTCGACGAGACTTTGCCCCGCGACGGATATACTCTCTTGGTGAAGGAGAGCGGTGTCGAGATCAAGACCTCAAGTTTCGGTGGGGA
>JAZRMG010000126.1:0-3052 GCA_045647345.1 Bacteroidaceae bacterium
CGTGACGGCTACCTTCAGCCTCGGCCTCGAGAGCGTCAATACGAAGGAGGCCCACAAGCAGACGCTGGAGTTTCAGGTCAACTACGTCGGCGTGGTGGAGACTGTGACCGAGCTTTACGGAAGCATCTCCTATACCATCAATGATGGAGATGGTGAAGCAACATCACCTTTCGTTGTTAATGGTTCGGATACACTTTTATTAGAGATTAAAGAGGAGAGTACATACGCTTTGGCAGATACAGCTGTTTATTCATTTGAACCCAAAGCTACTATTAGCTTAAAGGTAAAAAATGATACGGCCTTTGTTGAAAAGTATGAGCTTTTATCTGCTCTTATTGAAACAGAAGAACCTAAATCATCTAGTGAAGGTGAAAATCCTAAATCTAATCTGTATGAACAAGTTTTTGCAACCTCATCGCAAGAATTTTTGTTTGAAACAATGTATGAAGTTTACAAGGCGCAAAGTGGCGATGAAATGCCATATTTAATGGTCGGTGAACCAAAATGCATTGGAATAGAAGTTACAGCGCAGAAAAAGGATGCTACGACTCGCGGGGTTGTGTACGATACGGTGTATTACGATGTAAAAGCCAAGTTTGAAGTTGAACTCAAAGGTGTTAATGTTAGTGATGAGCTTGCTAATATTTTAGAGTTTGAGGTTAATTATGTTGGTGGTGTTATAAATGCAACCGAGGTAGTTGAACTTGTGAATATCACATATCGTAAGAATCAAGTATTTTACGAAGGACATGATAATCTGATACCTCGTTCTCAGTGTGAAGTTTATCGTGATAGACATTATTCTGATGGACATGTTGAAACTGATGAATTCTTTGGGGCTCCGTGGTTCTGGGTGGAATCTGTTCTTGGTCTAGGTTTTGGAAACAATGTTGTAGATCATTTTAGGGATACAACAGTTACTTATTTGCCTGGTTTTACTGTAAGCTACGAGAATTTTAATCGATATTCTGTAAAAACAGATAATATTTATGTATATCAAAGAGGAGCAACATGTATTCCTAGTTTTGAGAATATTGAATTGTGTTTAGATGCAAGTATGAATGGTGAAGTTGTTTTAAATGGGTATGATGAAACATATTCTTCTGAGCTTAATGATTATGCTTTTGATTCAAATGATCCTACAGAAGGGTGGTATTCAAAACTATGTTATAAGAGTGGTAGCAAATTGCTAAAATATGTTAAAGATGGTAATTCTTTGCCTTTTAGAGGATATACGATAATAATGAGATATTATGATCGTTTTTTGTGTGTGGATGATACTATAATAGGTTTTGAAGAATTTCGACCAAAAATAGAATCATTTGAAACATTTGATGATTATGGTGGCTCTGATGTTCATGGTCCTGGAAAGATTTATCAGTATGTAACAAAAGGTGAATATTTGGAGCATACTTTCTATTTTGAAATAACTGATACTATCTATACACCGAAGGGGACTGTCATGGGTGATGATGATAGATAAACGCCTGTAGTTCATCTGATGGATACGTTAAAGTAAATAAAAAACGAGGGAATCGGGATAAAAGCACCCGATTCCCTTTGATTTTTCAAGAATTGTTGCTATATTCGCCAATGAAAGAGCGGATGACGCTTCCGGGCGGAACATTCCAACGCTTTCGGTTGTATCTATATATAATAAGGTATGCCTATGATAGCGGACTTCTTAACCTATCTGAGCCACGAACGGGCTTACTCGCCGCATACGGTGACGAGCTATGAGAACGACCTAAGGGCGTTCGGGACATACCTTGAGCAAACAGAAGACGGACTTGGACTGAAAGATGCAGATGCTGACCATGTGAGAGGGTGGGCAATGGAGCTTATGGCTGGCGGCATGAAGGCGACTTCGGTGAACCGCAAGCTGAGCTCGCTGCGTACGTTTTATAAATACCTGTTAAAGAAGGGAGATGTCAGTGTGTCGCCCATGCAACATGTGGGCGGTCCCAAGAAGACGAAGCCGTTGCCCCAGTTCGTGCGTGAAGCGGATATGGATCGTCTGCTCGACAAGACCTCTGCGCCGGCCACCTGGCAAGAGGCGCGTGACAGGCTTATCATACAGTTGTTTTACGAAACGGGTATACGACTTTCCGAATTGGTAGGGCTCAACGTCGGTGATGTGGACTTCTACCGCAAGACCATCAAGGTCACCGGCAAGCGCAACAAGCAGCGCACCATTCCCATTGGAGACGGACTGGCGCAGAATCTGAAGGAGTATGTGGAGATGAAAGAAGGGGAGGCTGGTCGTCTCTCAACCCTCAACCCTCAACCCTTATTCGTTACCGACAAGGGACAGCGCGTATATCCTGGCTGGGTCTACCGTCTGGTGCGCAAGAACCTCTCGCAAGTGGTGACGCTCAAGAAACGCAGTCCGCACGTGCTGCGCCACACCTTTGCCACAGCCATGCTCAATAACGATGCAGAGCTAGAGGCCGTGAAGGAACTGATGGGGCACGAGAGCGTGAGTACTACACAAATCTATACCCATACCACATTTGGAGAACTGAAAAAAGCATATCGTAAGGCCCATCCACGGGCAAGTATTAATCAATAATAAAAAGGAGGTAAGTATGAAGACTAACATCCAGAGCATCCATTTCGATGCAAGTGAGCAGTTGCAAGCGTTTATTGAAAAGAAGACAGCCAAGTTGGAGAAATTCTTCGACGAGATAGATACAGTGGAGGTAACCCTTAAAGTAGTGAAGCCTGAGACGGCTATGAACAAGCAGGCCGACGTGAAAGTGCTGGTGAAAAACGAGAGCCTCTTCGCGTCGAAGATTTGCGACACTTTTGAGGAGAGTGTAGACCAATGTGTCGATGCTTTGCGTATCCAACTGGAGAAATACAAAGAAAAATTGCGTGGAAAGTAAAAAAAAATGGAAAACCTTTTGTAGGTTTGAAATAAATGCCTAAATTTGCAGCCGTTTTCAGCCCCGTTCGCTGGACGGCTGCTTAAAACTGCCTCTTTAGCTCAGTTGGCCAGAGCACGTGATTTGTAATCTCGGGGTCGTTGGTTCGAATCCGACAAGAGGCT
>JAZRMG010000127.1:0-12387 GCA_045647345.1 Bacteroidaceae bacterium
GGAGAAGCGCGAAGAGCGCATCGAGGCCCGCAATACCGAGATTGTGCGTGCCAATAATCTCTATCGCACCGAGTTGGAGTGGATGCGTCGCATGCCACAGGCACGTGGGCACAAGGCACGCTACCGCGAGGAGGCCTTCTACGAATTGGAGAAGGTGGCCAAACAGCGCGTGTCAAACGATCGGGTGCAGCTCAATGTCAAGTCATCCTATATAGGAAGCAAAATATTTGAAGCCGACGAACTGTCGCTCCGCTTTGGTGACCGCTGCATCCTTGACAAATTCTCATATATCTTTTCGCGATACGAGAAACTGGGTATCGTGGGCGACAATGGTACGGGCAAGAGCTCGTTCCTCAAACTCCTCATGGGGCAGATAGCACCCGACAGTGGTCGCCTCGATATTGGAGAGACTGTACGCTTCGGCTATTACTCGCAGGAGGGACTGCAGTTTGACGAGCAGATGAAGGTGATTGACGTAGCTCGCGAAATAGCCGAGGTTATCCCCATGGCCGGAGGCAAGCAGCTTACCGCCTCGCAGTTCCTACAGCATTTCCTTTTCCCACCAGAGAAGCAGCATAGTTATGTGTATAAGTTGAGCGGAGGCGAATGTCGCCGACTCTACTTGTGTACCGTGCTCATGCGCAACCCCAACTTCCTCATTCTTGACGAGCCTACCAATGATCTCGACATTCTCACCCTTCAGGTGCTTGAGGAGTATCTGCGCGACTTTGCCGGCTGTGTTATCGTAGTGAGTCACGACCGCTACTTCATGGACAAGATTGTAGACCACCTGCTCGTATTCAATGGGCAAGGCGACATACGCGACTTCCCCGGCAATTATACGCAGTACCGCGAGTGGAAGGAAGTACAGGCGAGGACCCCCTCTAACTCCCCCTCTATGGGGAAAACTCAGACATCGCGGAGCCATCTCCCCATAGAGGGGGAGATGCCCAAAGGGCAGAGAGGGTCTTCTCCCAAAAAGAAAACCTTCAAAGAACGTCAGGAGTTTGCTGCCGTTGAGCAAAGCATTGCTGCGCTCGAAGCCGAGAAAGCTGCTATCGAGGAGGCTCTGTGTACGGGTACCCTCACAGCTGATGAACTCACCGTGAAGTCCATCCGTCTCTCGACGTTGAATGAGGAGTTGGACGAGAAGACGATGCGTTGGCTCGAACTCAGCGAGATTCCCGACTGATGTTGGGAATTCGTCGGAGTTCTTGCTTTTATGGGGCTTGTATGTCGGGTAGAAATCGTCGCATCGTGTCGATACAGACTCCTCGTCGTAGTGAATAGTCGTGTAGTTGTTCTTCGGTAATCCTTCCAATGGCAAAATAGTGCGACTGAGGATGGGCAAACATGAAACCTGATACCGAACAGTGGGGATTCATCGCTCCATTTTCAGAAAGGGTGATGCCTATCTCGTTTAGGTGTAGCAACTCGTCTACTAAGAAGTTGATAGACTGGTCGGGCAAACTGGGATATCCTACAGCTGGGCGTATGCCTTGGAATCGTTCTTCGTGGAGCTCATGAATTGTCAGCCGTTCTTCTTTTGCATAGCCCCAGTGATGTTTGCGTACTTCCTCGTGCATCTTTTCGGCTGTTGCTTCGGCCAGACGGTCTGATAGTACTGAAAGTTGAAAGTTGAAAGTCGAAAGTTGGGAGTCTGAAGGCTGTTTTACTGTGGTGGCGAATATTCCTATCGTGTTGGCTATATCTGCAAATCCTTTTTGGGAAGGATATTGGGAAGGAGAGATAAAATCGCTCAGACACATCGTATATCCTGACTTGCCCACATGTTGTTGGCGCAGGAAAGGAATGCGAACCTTGTTGTTGATGATGATGTCATCTCCCTCACTATGGGTATTAGCGAGGAGGAATAATGCGTGGCATACTGGCTCATCGGCCCACTGACACAACTGCTCGATGGCTTCATCATAGAGCTTCATGGCCTCGTGTGCCTTGGGTTGCTCTTCTTGAGAAAACGAGGCTATCCACGATGCACGACATGCCGGACAATTGTGTACAGTGGTCACTGCTGCAAAGCGCGGTTCCATTCCCCATGCGTGGAAGTAGTATATCCAGTTGATGTAGGGGGCTACCTCACGGACGGTGTAGGTCAAGACTTTTCTCATCGATCAAATTCCAAACGCTCTCCCATTTGTTGTTCGTTGAATTTTCCATTGGCGTATGCGGCATGTCCGTTGACCCACGTATGGGTGATATCCCACCGGAATGTATGTCCTTCAAAGGGGCTCCAAGCACATTTGCTCGCTATCTCATCGGCGGTAACAGTGTGTGGCATGTCGGGACATATGAGGACGAGGTCGGCATGGTAGCCTTCACGTATGAATCCGCGTTGCTTTATTTTATATAATAGAGCGGGGTTATGGGCCATCTTCTCTACTATTTCAGTCAGTGTAATGATACCCTTATCAGCGAGTTCGAGCATGGCGGGTAGTACATACTGTATGGTGGGGATGCCTGATGCAGCTTTTAGGGCTCCGCCTACCTTGTCGGCTGGGAGGTGAGGAGCGTGATCGGTTCCGATGACATCGACGAGGTTATTGCGAAGGGCTTCACGCAAGGCTTCACGGTCGGCGGCAGTCTTCACTGCCGGGTTGCACTTAATGCGTGTCCCATAGGTGGTATAGTCGGCATCGGTGTAATATAGATGGGGTAGACACACCTCAGCGGTCACTTGTTTGTTTTCGATGCTTCCTTGCTGTAATAACTCCAGCTCACGCGCTGTACTGATGTGCATGATGTGTATCTTTGCACCTGTCTTTTGGGCTAACTCCACAGCCTTGGCGGTAGAACGGTAACAGGCTTCTTCGCTACGTATGAGGGGATGGTATGTCACGTCGGGGTCATCGCTCTCAGTCTCTTCCTTGTATCTTGCAGTATTGGCCGATATGACGCTTTGGTCTTCGCAGTGTAGGGCTATGAGTGTGGGCGATTCGCGAAAGATGGTCTCTATGCGGTCGTTCTGGTCTACGAGCATTCCTCCCGTGCTGCTACCCATGAAGAGCTTCACACCGCATATGGTGCGTGGGTCTACACGACGTATCTCTTCGATATTGTTTGTCGTAGCTCCCAAGTAGAAGGAGTGGTTGACGAGGCACTTCTCTTTTGCATCGGTGAATTTTGCCTCCAATGCTTCTATTGTAGTGGTTTGTGGTGTGCAGTTGGGCATATCCATGACCGATGTGACTCCACCTCGAGCAGCAGCATGGCTTTCGGTGTACATGTCGGCTTTGTGTGTGAGCCCTGGGTCACGAAAGTGTACATGATCATCGATGCATCCTGGAAGTAGATACTGTCCTTTGGCTTCGATGATGTGGTCGGCGGTGATACCTGTGATGTCATTGCCGCGTATGATGCAGGCAATGTGATTGTCTTTGATAAGTACGCTGCCTACGTACTGCTCGCCCTCATTGACGATAGTGGCTTGATGTATGAGAGTGGTCATATGAAGTTGTTGTGTTTGATATTGATTATCTTTCTTCTTGCAAACTTACGGAAAAAAACTTATAAATCATTGAATGGTTATGAAAATATTGTCTTCTCCAGTATGGCATTAAACGGGTTATCCGAGGAATGAGGCATCGAAGGTGAGCGGAAGTAACTCCCGTATGCCTCCCTCGATTATGTAGATGCCCTGTGTGCCATAGAGTATGATGCGGATGGGGCGTTCGTATCGTTGTTCGATCTCGAGCATGACTTGTCGACAGGCACCGCAGGGAGCGATAGGGGTGGAGGTAAACGCCCCGTCAGTATAAGCTGCTATGGCAAGTGCCACTATGGCCTTGTTGGGATAGGCCGAATTTGCGTAGAAGAGGGTGGTGCGCTCTGCACACATCCCCGAAGGGTAGGCTGCATTCTCTTGGTTGCTGCCAGTTACTATGATACCATCGTCGAGGAGTGCGGCTGCTCCTACATGAAAGCGAGAGTAGGGGGCATAGCTATGCTCTGTGGCTTGTTGGGCTGCGATGATGAGTTGACGATCTTGGTCAAGAAGCTCGTCGTAATCATAAAGTTGGTAGTGGCAGGTGTGGGTGAGTTGTTTCATAAATGAATTCTTGATTTATTACGGGCAAAGATAGTGAAAGAATGTGTGACTTTTTGCGTAGACTTGGTTTTTTTGTTATTTTTGCATTCGTTACTATTAATAGCTATTATTATGAAAAGGTTGGTGATCTCGCTAATAGTCGTATTGTGTACTTTGGCTCTTCCGCTCTATGCACAGAATAATGACCATATAGAGTATATAGAAAAGTATAAGGATATTGCCATCGAACAAATGAGGAAATATCATATTCCTGCAAGTATAACCTTGGCACAGGGCTTGTTGGAGTCGGGAGCTGGTAAGAGCGAGTTGGCACTTAAGTCAAACAATCATTTCGGGATTAAGTGTCATTCGTGGGATGGTAGGCGCACCTATCACGATGATGATGCTTTGGATGAGTGTTTCCGTGTGTATAAATCAGTGGCCGATTCTTATGAAGACCATTCAGTGTTCCTTGCAACTGGAGCCCGATATGCTTTCTTGTTTAAGTTTGATCAGACGGATTATATCAATTGGGCACGTGGGCTCAAACGTGCTGGTTATGCCACGAGTCCGACCTATGCAGACAAACTGATAGAGCTTATTGAACGGTATGACCTGAATCGCTTTGATAGTGAGGCGCAAGGGCATACACGTTATCTTGGTCCGCATACCCCATTGTTGGCCAATGATTTGGTGTATGTTATCGCCCGTCAGGGTGATACTATGCAAGCTATAGCTGATGAGTACGGCATAGCTAAACGCAAACTCATACGGTATAACGACCGCTATAGAGGGTATGTGCCCGTGAAGGGCGATGTGGTGTATCTGCATCGCAAGCATCGTCGTGCCTTGAAGCCAAATGATAAGCATGTGGTAGCTGATGGTGAGAGCATGCACCTGATCTCTCAAAAATATGGAGTGCGGCTTGCTCGTTTGTATCGGATGAACGATGCTACTCCCGACACCTATGCTCCGATGGTGGGTGATGTTGTCCGTCTAAGGTAGAGTTCAATAGACATGCATGCTTTGTGGTTATAATAAAAAAAGGAGAGCGCAGCGGCGCTCTCCTTTTTTATTCAGCATGTTTCATCTCGATCTCTTCCGTCATGTCTATTTCGTTACCTTTAGTGTCGTAGAACGTGTAGGTGAGCATCGGAAGACTTTGGTTAGGGGTGATGCGTATGCCGAAGCCATACTTCATCTTCCACTGTGTTTTTATAGAGATAAGCCCCTGATTGATGTAGGCTGCTACATAGGGGTGCACATGTAGGTTGAACCTGCTAATCTTCAGCTTGTTTACAAGGTAATCAATTTTACTCTCCAGTGTGTCGGTAAACAATATTGAGGATTTGATGGTGCCTTTTCCGAAGCATACGGGGCAACTCTCCTCTACTGCGACATTCATGGCTGGGCGTACTCGCTGGCGTGTGATCTGCATCAGGCCGAATTTGCTCAGCGGTAGGATGTTGTGTTTGGCACGATCGCGTGACATGTTTTGGCACATGCGTTCGTAGAGCTTTTGACGATTCTCGGCTGTGTCCATGTCGATGAAATCTACTACGATGATACCGCCCATATCGCGTAAGCGGAGTTGGCGTGCCAGTTCGTCGGCTGCCCCGAGATTTACATCGATGGCGTTTTCTTCTTGATTGGTGTTGCCACGTGAGCGGTTGCCGCTATTTACGTCGATTACATGCAGAGCCTCAGTGTGCTCAATAACCATGTATGCTCCACCACGATAGGGGACTATACGGCCGAACGATGACTTTATCTGCTTGGTGACGCCAAAATTGTCCATGATGGGCAACATGCCTGTATAGTGCTTCACTACGTGTGCTCTTTCGGGGGCAATGAGCGATACATAGTTGCGTATCTCATTGTATGCGGTGTCGTCGTTTACGTAGATAGCCTCGTATGACGGATTGAAGAGGTCGCGCAGCATGGCTACGGCACGGCTATTCTCTTCGTGTATGAGCACTGGGGGCTTGTCGGCTTTTTGTACCTTGGCGATTGCGTCATCCCATTGTTTGACGAGAGCTGTTAGTTCGGAGTCGAGTTCGGCTACACGTTTTCCCTCAGCTACGGTGCGTACGATAACCCCAAAGTTCTTGGGCTTGATACTTTGTATAAGCTGTTTGAGTCGAGCGCGCTCTTCGGCTGATTTGATTTTGGATGATACGCTCACCTTGTCAGAGAAGGGTACGAGTACGAGGAAGCGTCCTGCAAAGGATAGTTCTCCTGTTAGGCGTGGACCTTTGGTCGATATTGGCTCCTTGACGACCTGTACCATAATCTCTTGCCCTGTCTGTAGTATATTGGTTATACTGCCATCTTTAGGGAGCTCGGGTTGTCCTATTGCTTTGGAGTAGGGAGCGAGTTTTTTCTTGTCGCTGATTACCTGTTTTACATACTTGTGATAACAATTGTAGTGGTTACCCAAGTCCTGATAGTGAAGAAAAGCTTCTTTGGCCGAACCTACATCGACAAAGCATGCATTCAGTCCGGGCATAATTTTCTTTACCCGTCCCAAGTACATGTTGCCCACCGAGAACGACGCTTCGCGTCCTTCTTTCTGAAATTCCACGAGCACTTTGTCTTCGGTAAGTGCGATGGTGATTTCGTTGGGCTGTACATCGATAAATAATTCGCTGGTCACTTTTCTTGAGTCCTTATTATTTACATCATTAAAAGCGACAAAGAACAAACTCAAAATTCATTTTGTGTATCTTGATGTTTGTTCCTTGTCTTTTCTCGTTACGAGAGCTTACTTGCTCTTGTGTCTGTTCTTTCTCAGTCTTTTTTTACGCTTGTGAGTCGCCATTTTATGACGCTTATGCTTCTTACCGTTTGGCATAGTGGGATAAATTTATGGTTAATACTCTATTCTTTTCTTATTTCTTTACATTTATTGCAAAAGTCTTTGCAGGCTTGAAGGCGGGAATGTTGTGCTCAGGAACGATGATGGTTGTGTTCTTTGAGATGTTACGAGCAGTTTTCTGTGCTCTCTTCTTCAAAATGAAGCTGCCAAAGCCACGCAGATATACATTCTCTTCCTTAATCAACGATTCCTTCACTACTTCCATAAAAGCTTCTACACACTGGAGTGCTTCCGCTTTGTCAACACCTGTCTTCTTGCAGATTTCGTTAACAACTTCAGATTTAGTCATTTTTTTTTATCTTTTTTGAGTTCTACAAATGTCTGTTTTTATTTCGGAGTGCAAATATAGAGTTTTTCTCGTTGCTAAAAAAATATATTGGTGTATTTTTTTTGTAATTAGCTCGTTTTGTTTGTCATGTCTCTGTATTTTGCCTAATTTTGTACTATAATTGGTAGTTGATATTACGAATGGATGAAATTGTATTGCGACTTTTTTCTTGGTACGATACGCACAGACGTGATCTCCCATGGCGCGAAACTCGTGATCCATATCATATCTGGATCTCCGAAGTGATATTGCAACAGACACGTGTCGCTCAGGGGTATGATTATTTTGTGCGTTTCATCGAACATTTCCCCACTGTTGAGGCGTTGGCCAAGGCTTCTGAAGACGAGGTACTGCGCTTGTGGCAGGGCCTGGGGTACTATTCGCGTGCTCGCAACCTACATGCAGCGGCTAGGCAAGTGGTTGCGATGGGGGGCTTTCCTACGGCATATGATGATATACGCTTGCTCAAGGGGGTGGGTGAGTATACTGCTGCTGCCATAGCTTCTTTCGCTTTCGATGTGCCCAAGGCTGCTGTCGATGGCAATGTATGCCGTGTGTGGTCACGACTGTTTGGTATCGATGAGCCGATAGATACGTTACGCGGCAAACAGCTGATTGCAGAGATTGCTCAGACACTGTTGCCCGAGCACCATGCTGCCAAATATAATCAGACAGTGATGGAGTTCGGTGCTTTGCAGTGTGTGCCTCGCAATCCCGATTGTGTCAGCTGTCCTCTATCTCACAAATGTGTCGCTTTGCAGCAAGGGAGGGTTGAGGCACTACCTGCTAAATCGCATAAGGTGAAGGTCGTGCCTCGTTATTTACATTATCTCTACATATATAATAGTGACGGTCTGTTGTTGCATAAGCGCACAGCCAATGATATTTGGCGGAATCTTTATGAGTTACCCTTGATTGAAACACAAGAGGCGATGGATGTCGATGCATTATTGGGGCATCCTGATTTTGAGGATTGGCGCTTGTTAATACCTTATTATATATATAGGGGCTATGTTGGAGAGATCAAGCATGTGTTGTCGCACCGTGTGTTGCATGCTACATTTCATGCACTTGAGGTGCAGGGGCCACTGCCCTATAGAGAGGGGTATGTATATGTGCCGTTTGCGGCATTAGGCGATTATGCTTTGCCGCGACTTGTAGAGCGCTATCTTGCTGAGCGAGTCGAAGGTGTAGGGCGATAGGGGGTATGTGACAACTCTGTGTTATGTGTAAGTTTGATATGTGTTGCTTACCCGTACCTGTCAAACTTTATAGAGCAGATAATTATCGCATATCGATCACCTCGTCAGCAGGGTATGTCTTCTCGATATAGGTGAATGTATGTTGGGGGAAGGTGAGTCCGCTACGCATCGAGCGGATGTCAATCTTGTAAACTCTGTCGTCGGGGAAGATGAGGTGCAGGGCTGCCAAGTCGCCGGAGCTCTTGATGTAGACCTTTAATGCTGAAAGCTCTTGCGCATCGTCTTTGGCGGTGAGTGTTACCTCATGGAGGAGTATACCCGCGATTGTCTTATCGCCTCCATCAGTAGCTGTGAAACTTTCTTTGTAATTCTTGAGCAACAGATAGGGATTGATGCTTTGCTGATCTTCGAGCGTAGGTTCGCTAATGTAGAGCTCGCTATATTCATTGCTGTTCTGTAGGGTCCACTGGGTGGTACCATCGTACCATATCTTCATTTCGTCGGTATCGAAATGGAAGTGGTTGCCTTCCATCAGCAGTTTGCCGCTAATGCGTATTCCTTCCTCATTGATGCGGAAGTTTATTTCTGCTCCTTTGTTTTGCAGTTGGGTGGTAACCTTATTGATCCATACTTCGGCAGCACCTTGCGCCATGGTTGAGGTCGTGATTAATATCGCAAATGCGATGAGGAGTAGGGACTTGAAACGTTGTGTCAACATGTTGTATATTGCTGTTTAAATGGGATTGTAATGGAATAGTTCTTGTTGGGTACTGGATAGTAGCTATTGTAACATCTCCTGCCTGTTATGAGTTCAGATTGTTGAGCTTCATTTCCAAGTCCATCTCGTCGGCACAGAGCACTTGTCGCGGCTTGCTGCCGTCTACAGGACCTACAATGCCAGCCTTTTCTAACTGGTCCATGATACGACCTGCGCGATTGTATCCGATAGAGAATTTGCGCTGGATAAGCGATGTTGAACCCGATTGGTGAACAATGACGAGGCGTGCAGCGTCTTCGAACATGGGGTCGAGGCGCTTCAAGTCAACATCGTCAAGGTTGCTGCCATCGGCGGAGTTCTCGTCTACATATTCAGGCAGGTAGAATGCTGTCGGGTATCCCTGTTGTTCGCTAATGTAGTTGCCAATACGCTCGACCTCGGGAGTGTCGACAAATGCACATTGTACGCGTACGGGGTCACTACCTTGAAGGAATAGCATGTCACCCTTACCGATAAGCTGGTTTGCGCCTGGGCGGTCGAGAATGGTGCGTGAGTCAATCATGGATGATACGCGGAAGGCGATTCGGGCAGGGAAGTTGGCCTTGATGGTACCGGTGATGATGTTCGTCGTGGGGCGCTGTGTGGCGATAATCATATGTATTCCTACGGCGCGTGCCAACTGGGCGATACGGGCGATGGGGAGTTCTACCTCTTTTCCTGCGGTCATGATGAGGTCGCCAAATTCATCGATGATAACCACGATGTAGGGCATGTACTTGTGTCCTTTCTCGGGATTGAGCTGACGATTGATGAATCGTTCGTTATACTCTCTCAGGTTGCGCACGCCGGCTGCCTTGAGCAGGTCGTATCGGGTATCCATCTCTATGCAGAGTGATTTCAGGGTCTGCACTACCTTGGTGACATCGGTGATGATGGCATCCTCACCGTCGGGTAGCTTGGCCAGGAAATGCTTCTCTATGGAGGAGTAGATGCTGAGCTCTACCTTCTTGGGATCCACCATTACCAATTTTAGTTCAGCAGGATGTTTCTTATATAATAATGAGGTGATGATGGCATTCAGACCCACAGATTTACCTTGTCCGGTGGCACCTGCTACGAGGAGGTGAGGCATCTTGCAAAGGTCAAACATGAGAATCTCGTTAGTGATGGTCTTGCCGATAGCTACAGGAAGTTCGTAGTTGCACTCTTGGAACTTGCGGCTATTGATGACCGAGTGCATCGATACCACTTGCGGGTTGGCATTGGGGATTTCGATACCGATGGTTCCTTTGCCTGGTATGGGAGCTATGATACGGGTGCTGAAGGCGGCAAGCGTCAGTGCTATGTCGTCTTCGAGATTCTTGATTTTCGAGATACGTACACCTGGTGCGGGAGTAATCTCATAGAGTGTGATGGTGGGTCCTACAGTGGCCTTGATGGACGAAATCTCGATGCCAAAGTTGCGCAGCGCCTGTATGATGCTGTCCTTCTTGGCATTCTGCTCGTCTCGGTCGATGAGGAAGGCGTCGTCGTTCCCTTTGTTCAGCAGGTCGATGGTGGGGTACTTGTAACGTGACAGGTCGAGTCGGGGATTATAGGGCTCAATAATCTTTTCAGCTTTTTCCTCCTCGTTGATTTCTATCGTGAAGTCGGCTTCAGGAATTGACGTGTTCGGCTTCTCCTCCTGAGTGCCTGTTTGTGGCTCCTCCGTGTCGGTAACGGTATTTATAATCTCCATACCTATTTGGTCACAATCAGACATTTCCTGCTCTTCGCTTTTCTTGTCAGTGTCCCATTCTATTTCAGTGGGTTGTTCTTCAATGGTGAAGTCTACTTCCGTGTTGTTAGAATCCTCTTTTTCGTTGGGAGATATGGCTTGATCCCCCTCTTCTTCCTCTTTGCCCGGGAGTAATGATTTGATATGGAATAGGCTGCGAATAAATTCAATGGTATTACTCGTGAGATACATGGAGAAGAGGATGGCAGTTACAGCCAGCAGGATGATGATCCCCGGCATGCCAAATTGTCTGTCGAGCCACGCGGTGGCATTATGTCCGTGATATCCACCCCAATAAATGGCCGATCCGGTAAACCATCGATCTATGGTGATGCTCAAGAATAGCGAGCCCCATATCAGTGTGGTGGCACAGCAGATAGCCCAATGCTTGAGGTTGAATTTGTAGGTGCGCATAAGGTTGAGGCCAAGTACCAGAAGGAACGCTGCAATGCTGTAGGCTGGAACGCCGAAGCTGCCATTGATTAGCAATTGTGCTATATGTGCTCCGTTACGTCCGGTGGCGTTCTGTACCTCTTCGGGAGTGGGGTTAGCTATCTGTTCAGCTACACTTTGTGGCTCTATAGCGCTTTGGTCGGTGCCTCCATTGAGGATAAACGAACTGAATGCCAATATCATATATAACGCTATCATGACGCAGAGCAATCCTGTCACAAACTGTATAGTCTCATTCTTGATTGTGGCACGGAGGTTCTGAATCCACTTTATCTCCTTTTTCTCTTTCGGATTTTTTTCTTTTTTTGTCGATTTTTGTGTTGCCATTCTTCTTTCTTTTTCAATACGCAATGAATTGCAAAGTTATGAATAGTTTTGCGTATCTACAAGATTTTGTCTCCGATTTTCTTGGCGACTATACCCCGTCTTTTTACTGGAGAGATGGCATGATGATGAAAAATGCTGTCATAGTTTCATAATTCATAATAAATTACTATTTTTGCGCCTCTAAAGTAATGAAATAGGTGTTATCCTAAATAAGGAACGAAGATGAAGATTATGAAATTTGGCGGAACGTCAGTAGGTTCCGTAGACAGTATACTTAAGGTAAAGCAGATTGTTGAGGCTGAGAAAGAGCCCGTCATCGTGGTGGTGTCGGCATTGGGCGGCATTACCGACCAACTCATCCGTACGGCCGCCATGGCTACGCAGGGCAATATCGCCTATGAGACGGAGTTCGACTGCATGGTGCGCCGCCACGAAGATATGATACAGCAGGTCATCCCCTCGGGTAGCAAGAAACGTGCGTTGGGCAAGAAGATACATGCCCTGCTCGATGAACTCAAGGATATCTATCAGGGTCTCTACCTCCTCAAGGATATCTCATCCAACATGGAGGACACGGTGGTGAGCTATGGCGAACGCCTTTCGAGCCTTATCGTGGGTGCTGTCATCGAGGATGCCGAGGTGTTTGACTCGCGTGCCTT
>JAZRMG010000128.1:0-4038 GCA_045647345.1 Bacteroidaceae bacterium
GCGTTGACAATGGAAGCTACCTCTACAAGAGCAGCAACAAACGCACAGAGGGACGTGTAGCTACAGGTCAGTACACAAGTGAAGAAGACAAAGACTATTGGTTCTACTTCACCAAGGGTGGCATCCATGGCGACAAGTACCGCATCTACAACTACGCCACTGGAAAGTCTGTCACATTGGAGAAAGGGAACTACTATGCCAACAAGGATATTGATGTATTCAACGAATACACCTTCACTGCCGCTGCAGACCGCTCTGGTTTGACAGTTTCAAGCGCAGATGGCAATTGGTATGTAGCTGGAAGCAATCTTACTGCAAACGCCACAGAACAGTCCCGTTTCAGACTAATTAAGATTGGCGAAGCTACCAATACAAGCATCGAAATGACTGAGGTCAACGCTGAAGCTAACGACATCTACTATGACCTGACTGGACGTATCGTACCCAAACCCACAAAGGGCATCTACATCCACCAGGGCAAGAAAGTCATGATTAAGTAATTTTTAATTCAGAAAAAGAAAGAGCTACATCGCGATGTAGCTCTTTCTTTTTCTATATAGGTTATCATATACTGCACTAAACGAAAGCAACACTACGAACAACTGGCATTGATTTCCAATCCATAAATGCAGCTATTTCTATCTCTTTTAATAACCTTTTCAGCAACTTTTTGGACAGAAAATTTCCACAATTGAGATAAAACCACTAAATTTGCACGCAATAATTTTCATAATTGAATAGCTGTATGTCATTTGTTGCAGACAAAATCATTATGGACGGCTTGACATTCGATGATGTTCTTCTCGTGCCGTCATACTCGGAGGTAATCCCCGTCAATGTGTCGCTTGCGACCAAGTTTTCACGTAACATCGAGCTAAAAATCCCCTTCGTAACAGCCGCTATGGACACTGTTACCGAGGCAAAGATGGCTATCGCCATTGCTCGTGAAGGCGGTATCGGTGTGATTCACAAAAACATGTCTATTGAGGAGCAGGCCCGTCAGGTAGCCATCGTAAAGCGTGCCGAAAATGGAATGATTTACGACCCCGTTACCATCAAGCCCGAGGCTACCGTAAAAGACGCACTCGACCTTATGGCAGAGTACCATATTGGTGGTATTCCTGTAGTAGATGACGAAGGCAAGCTCGTAGGTATAGTCACCAACCGCGATCTCCGCTTCGAGCGTGATCAGAACTGCAAGGTAGAGGATGTGATGACCAAGGCCCCCTTGATTACCACCCATCAGCAGATCGATATGGATGCTGCTTCAGCAATCCTTCAAGAGCATAAGATTGAAAAGCTTCCCGTAGTAGACAACGACGGCAAGCTCATCGGCCTCATCACTTACAAGGATATCACTAAGGCCAAAGACAAACCTATGGCTTGCAAAGACAGCAAAGGCCGCTTGCGTGTAGCTGCAGGTGTAGGTGTTACTTTCGACACACTCGACCGCATGCGTGCACTCGTTGAGGCTGGCGCAGATGCTATTGTTATCGACACTGCTCATGGCCATTCAAAGGGTGTTATCGAAAAGTTAAAGGAAGCTAAGAGAGAATTCCCCCACATTGATATTGTAGTTGGTAATGTAGCTACAGGCGAGGCTGCCAAGATGCTTGTTGAGGCTGGTGCCGATGGTGTTAAGGTAGGTATTGGTCCGGGTAGTATCTGTACCACTCGCGTGGTTGCAGGTGTAGGTGTTCCCCAGCTCTCTGCCATCTACGATGTAGCCAAGGCACTCAAGGGCACAGGAGTACCTCTCATTGCCGATGGCGGTTTGCGCTACTCAGGCGACATCGTAAAGGCTATCGCAGCCGGCGGATACTGCGTAATGATTGGTTCGCTCGTAGCAGGCACCGAGGAAAGTCCTGGTGAGACCATCATCTTCAACGGCCGTAAGTTCAAGGCATATCGTGGTATGGGATCACTTGAAGCTATGGAGAATGGCTCTAAAGACCGTTACTTCCAGGCTGGCACCAAGGATACCAAGAAGCTCGTTCCCGAAGGCATCGCAGGTCGCGTAGCATACAAAGGCGCTCTCTACGAGGTAATCTATCAGCTCGCTGGCGGTTTGAAAGCCGGCATGGGCTATTGTGGTGCTCCCACCATCGAAAAGTTGCACGATGCCAAGTTTGTACGCATCACCAACGCAGGTGTGCTCGAAAGTCATCCGCACGATGTTTCTATCACCAGCGAGGCTCCCAACTATAGCCGTCCGCAATAAATATCGAA
Organism: Bacteroidaceae bacterium; assembly: GCA_045647345.1. GTDB lineage: Bacteria > Bacteroidota > Bacteroidia > Bacteroidales > Bacteroidaceae > UBA1189. The sequence goes on from JAZRMG010000128.1 coordinate 2,230, forward strand.
ACAGATATACTCCCCAAGAGGGTGTGTCACATTTGACACACCCTCTTTTTTACTTTATACACAATTTCTACGCTCTTATAATTTCATTTTGCAAACACCCATTCGAAGATGTCCTTGGGAAGCTTGTCCTTGAGGCGGCTCTTGCGCGTCTGCACCGCCTCGTGCGAACTCCCGAGGCAGGCAGCCACCACATGGAGCGGACACCCGAGCATCGAGAGCAGGCAGCAGCGCACATCGTCATTAGTAAGACGACCCTCAGCTCGCAGGTTCACATTCACCTGGATGAAGCACTCGTCCAATGTCTTCGACAAGCGCTGGCGCTCCTCTGCACCCAGCATCAGCGTTTCAGTATGCATCGTGGCACTCATCTTCTCCAACCGCTGTAGCCATCCGCTGGTGATGAACTGTTCGCGACAGATCACGAAGTTTTCCTTATAGAGTGCCATCACCTCATCGCGTGTCAAGGGCTGCTTTTCGGGTTCCTCGTCAGATGGCTCGTTGGCCGTGATGAGCTGCGTCTGGTTCTTCTGCAGCGCCTTATACATGTTCAGATACTTGCGCTTGCGGCGATAGTCGCGCAGCACAAAGAAGATAGCCACCAGCAATACCACTACGACAGCAATCCCTGCCGTGCGCCACACAAAGGCACGATGCTCCTCTTCGGTGATGGGCTCACTCATCTCCTCCATCGACACCATGCGCCCCTCATCAAATTCGATGCGATACACCGGCTCGTCGACCCAGCGCAGATACACGCGCATATCCTCGGGATTCTTATCCGCAGTGTTCCACACTTCGGGGCGAGGAGTGAGGTGGCGCCTCTTGGCAAACACCGTGCCCGAGACAATGGGCAGATACATGCGTCCATGCACAAAGCGGCAGTCGGTAAACTCCTCCATGCGGTAATTGATGGAATCTTGGTTGACAGGTTCTACATATATTTCCTTGTATTCACCTTTTCTCCATACATGCTGAGTTCCGTGAAACTGCAACGACTCAATATTCGTCAAGAAAAGGCTGTCACCGCCGACCTCCAATCGACATTCCCATAATCGTGGGCAGCGGATAGCCCTGTCGCCCCAGAATGCCGCATAGGTTTGTCCTTCAAACCAACCCCAAAGCATACCCTCATACATATCATGGTAGCGCTGCTTGCCACGGATGAGTTCGAGCGGCGAATAGGGCAACAGATATTCCACCCCATCGATGACGAGTACATCATTGTTTCGTGCCATGTCATCGAGCAGCGTCTCCTTGTCCATCGCCGTGAGCCACTCCTCATGGGCCAATCGCGGATAGAAGCTATCACCATCCAACCAAGCGAATGCCGATGCCCATGCCAGCACCGCACACACCATCATGTAATATCTCAAGTATCCTCTCATGATCGAATCCTTTCGGTTTGTCGTTTGCATTGCAAAGATATATTTTATCGCGCAAAACCCATAAAAAAGCCACTTACAAAAAACTTACAATTTGTAAATGACTGTGGTTCAATCCTACAAAAGGCAATAATATTATTGATTCCACTCACCAAGAACTCAAATCTGTAGTGTTATTTCTTTCGAAAAGCATCTCTGGTTTTCTTCGCCGCCAGGATACTTTGTAAAGGAGAGAAATGAAAAAGTCGAACCTACAACAACAAATTAGCGCAGGTCCAATATAGGAATATGAACAAAAGTCTTTATATTTGTCTGCGATATAGCACAACCCATGAGAAAGCGCATTCCCATTGCCATACTGTTTGCAGCAATCATAGCCACTTTGGTAGCATGCGGCAAGGAGAAGAGTGACGCAACCGTTGCGTTC
>JAZRMG010000129.1:0-6679 GCA_045647345.1 Bacteroidaceae bacterium
AACCATACCGAGGGCTTGCCATACTGCTCGGTGACATAGAGGTTGAACTTGTCTTTACCCTCGATACCGGTGCCTATGTCGCCACTGCCGTCGAGGTATATGCATACGGCATAGACGGTGTCCTGCACTTCGGGGCGCCCGACCTTGACCTCTATCGTCTTGGCATACTCTCTATTGGCAAACACGACATCACCGATGGTGACATGGGCCAACGGGTAGCCCTCGACCTCGCGTGTCTTGACTGCCAGGCTGCGTGCCTCATCGTAGAGGTAACCGAGCAGCCTGACCTTGAGCGTCACGGGCACCGTGTCGGGTGCGCCTACGATGTGGTCGGCAAAGTTGAGCGTACGGCTAAAGTCGGAGGCATACTCGTAGTCGAAATAGGCGCCATGGGCACCCTCGTCGAAAAGGTCGGGCTCGCGCTTCTCGCAAGAGGCAATGGCCAAAGCGAGGAGCAGCAATGAGGCGATGTGGGATATATTCTTCTTCATATCGGGGTCTTTATACGTTGGGGGTGTCTTCTTCTTTATCTTCTTCAGGTGTCCATCCATACTCTACCTCAGCATCGGGCAGGGGGAACACGAAATGCTCTTCGGCAAGGATGGTCTCGGAGCAATGGGCAAGCTCACCAGTGAGGCCATGGGTCTTGAGGAACCAGAAGTACTGGCCCTCTCCATAGAACTCCTTGCGGTACTCCTTGTCCAGCGCTGCAATACGCAGTTCGTCGGTGTCGCACACCACATCCTTGGCCTTGGAGATGCCTCGCTTGTTGCGCACGCTGTTGATATAAGTGGCGGCCTCCTGGGGCGACGATGCCGCCTCGCAAGCGATGTAGTACATCTCGGGCAGACGGATGAGGGGAATCACTCCGTTGTCGTTGTCGATATACTTCAGCGTGATGGCATACTGCAACTCGTTGTTGCGGTTGAAGGCGGTACCCTGGGCACGCATGTCCTCACTCTCGGAACCTACGCTCTCGTATAGGGCATTGAGGGTCGAGATGTTCAGATAGTACTTGGTGTTGATCTTCTCGCCATAGGCAAAGTAGGTCGACAGATTGTCCTTCAACTCATGCATGGAGAGCCCGAAGAGGACCTCCTGGGAGAGTATCGGATCGTTGTCGTTGCCGTTCTGGAGGGCAAGGCCACTCTCCTCAATCACCATCTTGGCATAGAGGGAGGCGCTGTCCTTGATGCCGGCATAGTTGTACACGCGGGCCAGCAGGGCGTTGACGGCGTGGTAGTTCATGCGGAACTGACGGCCGCGCGAGGCACTCAGGTCGAGATCACGCTCATAACTCATGCACTCGCGAGCCTCGTGGAGGTCGTCAAGGATGTGGCGGACGATATCCTTGGCAGGCAGCAGGGGCTGCTTGGAGTGGTCGGCCACAGTGCGATAGGGCATGCATTTCATCGCCTGGGCTTCGGCACTACCAGCATAGTGCATAGGACCCCAGCCGCGCAGCAGGTCGAAGTGGAGGTAAGCACGCAGCGCCAAGGCTTCGCCACGTATCATATTGCGTGTGCCCTCAGAGGCAATCACCGACTCGGCATTGAGGTCCCACCACTTCAACAGGTTGTTGGCATTGGCAATGACGTGATACTGACCCTGCCACACGTTGGCAAGCACGCCCTTGGTGTTGTAGGCACCGCTGGTCTCCTGGTTGTAGATATATACGCTGTTGCGGTCTGATGTGCCGTCGGGGAGCTTGTCATACATCTGCGCCAACTGCTCCACAAGGCCGAAACTCATGTTCTTGCCGTAGGTGTCCTCTTCGGTCATCACGATGTAGAGTCCAGCCAACGAACTCATGAATCCGTTCTCCGTGGTGAACAGCTCCTTGGCCGGTACATCGGTATTGGGGGCCACATCCAGCCAGTCGGAACAGGCCGTAAGGGTGACGAGGATTGTCAGTAGTATATAGAGAGGCTTTTTCATATTATATGTTTCATTTAATTCGGAATTGCTATTGTCTGTAAACCTTTATCTGAACATAATCGACATGGATAGCGTATAAGAGCGGGCAAACGGATAGTCAAGTCCACGCTCCATGCGTATGGGCGAGAGGCGGGCTATATCGTTCGTGGTGAAGTTGAGGGCAAGCACGTCGATATTGGCCTTGCCCAGCCCCTTGAAGTCTTCGCTGGAGAATCGGTAACCCAAGCTCATAGTAGCAAAGCGCACCTCGTTGTCGTCCATGATAAATCGTGTGCTGGCAGGTGTGTTGGCACCAGTGGGGCTAAAGCCTACATAGGGTGTCGCATCACCGGGCTTCTCCCAGCGGTTCTCACCGGCACGATTGTCGAGATTGTAGGCTACGTTCTGGTTCTCAATCTTGTCGACAAGCGTCTGGTTATACACCACTCCACCATACTTGTAGGTGAAGCCAAGGGTACACGAGAGGTCCTTCCAATTGATACTCGATGTAAAGGTACCACTGATCTTGGGATTGGTATCTCCTACAGGTACTTTGTCGTTGGCATTCCACACGAAGGTCTTCGTGCCATCGCGCTTCAAGTACACCTCCTTACCCGTCACAGGGTCTACGCCAAGCGAAGGTACCACATAGAGCGTTGTCGTAGACGCACCCTCATGGTATTGGGGCAGCGGTGCCGTAGCTGACTTCATCTGCTCTTCATTGATTTTCTTGAGGTAGTCCGACAGGTGCAAGATTTTGTTGCGATTGCGGTTAGCATTGGCGCTGATGGTCCAGAAGAACTCCTTGCGCAGGTTCTGCATGGCGATGATATTGAGCGAGGCATCGAAGCCACGGTTCTGCAGTTCACCCGCATTCATCACCATCGTGGGATAACCCGTTGAGGGGGCCAAGTCGTAGCTGGTGAGCAGCTCCTTGGTGATGTTGTCGTAGTAGTTGAAGGTGAGGTTGATACGGTTCTTCCAGAAACCGAAATCTACCGAGGTACTGGTGTTGTGTGTCTCGGCCCATCCCAATGAGGGGTTGTTGAGCCCGCTCAAGAGCGCTCCCAAGACGGGGAACGAAGTGTAGGGACGCATGGTCTCGGAATAGGTGTAGTACTCGATGGCATCGGAGGGACTGAAGTTCTGCTCACCTGTGATACCGTAACTTGCGCGGAACACCAGGTTGGAGAGGTAGCCCTGAAGCCATTTCTCATTATGCGCATTCCAGCGTCCACCCACCGACCAGAAAGGCACAAGGTCGTGATTGGCATAGCGCGACGAAGCCTCACCACTCAAGTTGAAGTCTACCGAGTAGCGGTTGTCGTAACTGTAAGAGAACTGACCTATAAGGCCTATCGAGCGGGAGATGTTCTCACTACCGATATTGCTCATGCCCGTCTCCATCTTGTTACCGAAGATGAAGTCGTCCATATGTACGTCGGGGTATCCTGTGGCCGAGAGGTTCACGTAGTTGTTGCGGTCCTCATTGATGGTCCAGTTGGCAAAGGTACTGAAGAGATGGTCGCCCAACACCAGGTTGTAGTTGATACCCAAGTTGCTGGACCACGATGACATGTTACCCGTGCTCATAGAATAACTACCCTTGCGCGTAAGGTCATCCTCGAGCTCGAAGCTGGAGTGATTGGCAGGGAGGAATCTGTCGGTACCCGCCACACCTCTCGAGTAGGAGAGCTGCTCGGTAATACGCAAGTTTCTCAGTATCATATACTCCAAGCTCAAGTTGGTAGTCATACTCAAGCTGTTGCTCGCATCCTTGATACCTACGGTGGCATCGTAGAGGGGGTTGGTAATGATGGTGCTCTGCCCACTCACAGTATTGTTGTCGAGTATCTTCTCGGGATTGCCATACTGGTCTACGGGGATATAATAGGGGTTCAGTCGGGTATATTGTGAGAAGGAACCGTAGGGAGAGTTCTTGCTGTTCGACTCGGCCAGGCTCACACTGGCACGCATGGTGAAGTTCTCCTTCATATAGGTCATGTTGAAGTTGGCACCCATATTGCGGTTTTCCGAACCCTTCATCACACCCGGCTGCATGGCTGCATTCACATCGAGGCTATAACGGAACACTTCGGTACCGCCCGCCACGCTGGCCGAGTGGCGATGCTGGATAGCGGTGCGCAAGGGCTTTGACAGCCAGTAGGTGTCGACACCACCGAGGATGTTACGCAGATACTTGTTGTACAGATTCATGTGCGCAGCGTTGGTGGGATTGTAGAGACCGGCTCTCCACTCGGTGTCGAGTTTGGTAGCAGCATCCATCATGTTATAGTCGGTGAGGTCAGGGGTCTGCACTGTAGTGGTACCATTGTACGATACCGACAAGGCACCATCGGGGGCCACCTTGGTCTCTACCACAACGACGCCATTGGCCGCGCGTGAGCCATATACCGAGGTGGCTGCAGCATCCTTCAATATGGTGATGTTCTCTACACGCTCGGGGTCGAGGTCGAGGATACGGCTCATGGGCACAATGAAGCCGTCGAGCACGAAGAGCGGAGTGTTGGGACGGCTCGAAACGTTGTCGAGCATGAGGTCCATGCTGTTCAGCGATGAGGTAGAACCCAGCGACTGGTCACCACGAATCTGGAAGTCGGGCACCGCATTGGGGTCCGAACCGGTTTTGTTGTTCTCGATAATCTTGAAACTCGGGTCAAAGAACTGCAAGCCCTTGAGAATGTTGGTAGGACTCATCTGTCGCAGCGCATCACCCTTGACCTCTACGTAGTTACCTGTAAAACTATTTTTGTTGCGGCGGCTGATACCAGTCACCACCACATCGTCGAGTTCGATGCTCGGCTTCAGTTCGACCACCAGATTATGCTCATCCTTGAGCACCTGCTTGGATACGGTTTCGTAACCGATGTATGAGATGGTCACCGACTCCTTCTTGGCGAGGCGTATGCTGAACTTACCATCAACATCGGTGATGCATCCCCGGTCGCCCTTACCTGTGCCGTCGGTGACAAGCACAGTAGCACCGATGAGGGGTTCGCCAGTGGCCTTGTCGAGCACCTGTCCTGAGGCATTGAGCCACACCTTGTCGCCCTCGTCCTGTGTATCGGGCTCCACCACGATATGTCCATCGCTCTCGAATCGGATCTTCACATTTTGGTTACCGATGAGTTCGCCCAACACCTTGTCGAGTTCCTTGTCTTTGACAGCAAGGCTCGTAGGCTTGTTGATGTTCCAGAGCGACACATCCTGTAAGGTAATCGTGGCACCGGCAGCCTTGGCTACCATCTCCAGCACCTTTCCTAACGGCTGATTGCTCACTCGCAGGGTTACAGGCTTGTCTTGCCACGCTTCAGGTGTCTGCGCCTGCAGGCCGATGGTACTGCCCATCAGCACTGTAGCGGCAAGCATTATCTTGACAAAGTTTTTCATATCGATTTCTTATAAAGAGAGGTTACTGCAGCAATAGGTCAAGTATTTCCTTGTATGCAGGGTTGCTGTTGTACTTTTCTGTGTACTCTTTGTAAAGTGCATCGGCACGCTCTATCTCCTGTCCGTTCATGATGAAGTTGCGCAACAACACATAGATGACAAAGTCACGCTGGGCACCCTCATAGAAGGTCACGAATTCGGCATACATACCCTCCATCATTTTAGGTGCGGTGTAGGTCTCGCCACGTTCGCGGGCCGCCTTCTCGTTCATGTAGAAGCAGTAGCGCATGAGCAGGCTCGCATACTCCGGGCAACTCAGCGCCTGTGCATCGGTACGGGGAGTATAGCCCTCGGTGATGTTCCAGTAATCGCCAATCTCCTGCTCAGCAATGGCCAGCCCTCTGACGCTCTCATACATCACCGGATACTCGACGAACGACATGTATACATCATAGTCGATCAGCGCCATCACATAGTTCTTCGCCTCAGCACTTGCTGCACTTTTTTCTACAATACCTCCCGCACGCTCAAGCAGTGTACGTGAGTCGTCGATACGGGTCTTAGGCTTGATGTCGAGTGCCACGCAGCCCAGCAACTGGTTCTTATAGCGGAGGCTACGCTTGAGGTTCTCCATGTTTTTCATCAGTCGGTTGTTGGCCACAGCACGCTCGGTGCCGCTATATTCCACCTGTACATTCTTTCCTTCATAGGTGATGTCTACATGCAAGCTGTCGCCAGGTTGCAACAGCAGAGTATTGCGCCCATTGATGGTCATGCATAACAGATCGTCACACTCGAAGGCATAGAGGTGCTCCTCACCAGGGTTGGTGTAAAACTCCTGAGCGATAAGCGGTGTCTGCATGCAGTCAAAGTACACCTTTTCGCCCTGATAGCCATAAACCTGTGCACTCAGCACCGTTCTTCCCTGTGCTACTGCGGTGCTCATCATAGCACCCATAGCCACCAATGCAGCCCACATTCTCTTCTTCATATTCCTAAATTTTCGTTCGATTGAACATTAATATTATTTAATCGGGACAAATTTACGCTAAAAAGCACATAATAGCAAACCACAAATTGATAAAAAACTAAAAACATCCATACACGGCATCTATCGGCATAGTGTATTTATCAATTGACAAAAGCCAACAGTCTCGACTTTGAAAGAAAAGGTCATGGCTTTAGGTATGCAACTTCGTAAAAAATACATATAAAGTTTCACTATTCGTAAAAAATTGCTAAATTTGCACGAATTTTGTATATTCAAGTTAACTAACTATTATAACAGTTATGCCAGAAGTAATTAAGTTACGAAAAGGCTTGGACATTAAACTCAAAGGCACTGCCGAAA
>JAZRMG010000130.1:0-26702 GCA_045647345.1 Bacteroidaceae bacterium
GGGGTTCATAGTAGTCTCCCACAGCTGCTCGGGGTTCATCTCACCAAGACCCTTATAGCGTTGGATGGTGATACCCGCCTCACTGCCGTTACCGAACTCGGCGATGAAGCGATCCTTGTCGGCATCGTCGTAGCAGTAGCGCTTGTTCTTACCCTTGCTGCAGAGGTAGAGGGGCGGTGTAGCGATGAAGAGGTGTCCGTTCTCGATGAGTTCGGGCATGTAGCGATAGAAGAGAGTCATCAAGAGGGTGTCGATGTGTGAGCCATCGACGTCGGCATCGGTCATGATGATGGTCTTGTAGTAGCGCAACTTGTCGTAGTTGGCCTCCTTGCTGTCCTCGGGGTTGAGGCCGAAGCGTACGCCGAGTGCCTGGATGATATTGTTCACCTCCTCGTGTTCGAAGGCCTTGTGCCACATCACGCGCTCTACGTTGAAGATCTTACCGCGGATGGGGAGGATAGCCTGTGTGAGGCGTGAACGGCCCTGCTTGGCTGAACCACCGGCCGAGTCTCCCTCGACGATGAAGAGTTCGCAGTTCATGGGGTCCTTGTCGGAGCAGTCGGCCAACTTACCGGGCAATCCGCCACCGCTCATGGGGTTCTTGCGCTGCACGCTCTCGCGAGCCTTGCGGGCAGCGATACGAGCCTGTGCGGCGAGCACCACCTTGTCCACGATCATCTTGGCCTCCTTCGGATGCTCCTCGAGGTAGTTGGTCAAGGTCTCTGCCACAGCCTGCTGCACAGCACCTGCCACCTCGGAGTTTCCGAGCTTGGTCTTGGTCTGACCCTCAAACTGAGGCTCGGCCACCTTGATAGAGATAACGGCGGTCAAACCCTCACGGAAGTCCTCACCGGCAATCTCCACCTTAGCCTTCTCCAGTGCCTTGGTGTCTTCAGCGTACTTCTTGAGTGTACGGGTTAGCGCGGTGCGGAAGCCTGCGAGATGTGTACCACCCTCGATGGTGTTGATATTGTTGACGTATGAGTGGATGTTCTCTGAGTACGACGTGTTGTACATGATAGCTACCTCGATGGGTACACCCTGCTTCTCGGTGTTGAGGTAGATGATGTCGTTGAAGAGGTGCTCGCGTGATGAGTCTACGAAGCGAACGAACTCTCTCAAGCCCTCCTCCGAATGGAAGGTCTCGGTGCGTGCCTTGCCCTCCTCGTCCTTGTCGCGCAGGTCGGTGAGGGTGATGGTGATACCTGCATTGAGGAATGCGAGTTCGCGCATGCGGTTGGCCAACACATCGTAACTGTACTCGTGTGCGGTGAAGATGCTGCGGTCGGGCCAGAACTGCTGGCGTGTACCAGTGCGGTCGGCATCGCCCACGGTCTTTACAGCGTAGAGGGGTTTACCGCATGAGTACTCCTGCTGGTAGATCTTGCCATCGCGGAAGACCTGTGTCTTCATGTGGGTAGAGAGTGCGTTTACGCACGATACACCCACACCGTGTAGACCACCGGATACCTTGTATGAGCCCTTGTCGAACTTACCACCTGCGTGGAGCACGGTCATCACCACCTCGAGTGCCGAGCGTTGCTCCTTCTCGTGCCAGTCTACGGGGATACCGCGACCATTGTCCTGTACGGTTATCGAGTTGTCCTCGTTGATATATACCTCGATATGGCTGCAATATCCAGCCAATGCTTCGTCGATTGAGTTGTCCACTACCTCATATACCAGGTGGTGCAGACCCTTGGCGCTGATGTCGCCGATGTACATCGCAGGGCGCTTACGTACGGCCTCAAGACCCTCAAGTACCTGAATGTTTTCCGCCGAGTAGTTGCTCGCTGCGTTTGCTTTGATTTCTTCGTTTATATCCATGTTTTATCAATGTTTTCTTATCTTTCCGACCCTTTTTTGAAGAGGAGCCTAAAACGGAACAAAAATACGGAAAAAATCTGACAAAACAGAGAAAAATCTCAAAAAATGCGCTTTTCGGGCTGCTGTATAGGCGTGAAACCTTAGTGAAAGGCCTATCCGTTAGTTTTTGTGGCCGACCATCCGTAGAGTGTGACGATGACGAAGCAAAGTAGTGGTAGGGCGAACGATGCGTTTACGGCAGGCAATCCGGCTACGTTGCCAAGGTCGATGATGCTTCCTTGCAGGGGGGGCATCACTGCTCCGCCTACGATAGCCATCACAAGGAAGGCTGCGCCAAGTGTAATGTCTTCTTGGTTGACATCTTCAAGTGCAATGCCATATATGGTGGGAAACATGAGACTCATGAAGCCGCTGATGGCAACTAAACAGTATAGCCCATAGATTCCTTGTATGAAGATAGTTCCGAGAGTAGTTATGCAGGCACCAATGCCGAAGTACATGAGTAGCATGCGTGAATTGATATAGCGCATGAGGAAGGTGCTGATGAAACGGGATGTGAGGAAGAAAGCCATGGCGCCGATATTGAACTTCTGTGCGGTTGCTTTGTCGATACCTAAATGGTCGGCATATTGGATAATGAAGGTCCATACCATAATCTGTGCGGCGACATAGAACATTTGTGCTACTACGCCATTACGGTATATCTTGTTGTTCCATAGTCGCAAGAGTGTGTCTCGGTTTCTGCTTTTGACATTTTCACCACGCGTCTGCGGTATCTTGGTACAGGCGATAACGATGAATACGATGACTACGAGTAGACCCAGCATGACGTAGGGATCGCGTATGACGGCTAAGTCGTGAAGGCGAATAGAGGCTTTGTCTGTTTCGCTCAGCGTGTGAAAGATAACTTCACCTGCTGCATTGCGTTTGTCGGAAATGAGGTTGGGTAATACTATAAGAGCTGCTACGGCCATGCCAGAGAGTGAACCCATAGGATTGAAGGCTTGTGCCAAGTTTAGGCGGCGTGTTGAGGTCCTGGGATCACCCAAAGAGAGGATGAGGGGATTGGCTGTGGTTTCCAAAAAAGCGAGACCGAAAGTGAGTACATAGAGTGATATGCAGAAAAAGGTGAACTCTTGGTATGTGGCGGCAGGTATGAACATGAATGCACCGATGGCATATAGGGCCAGGCCTAAAAGAATACCGCTTTTGTAGCTGTATTTGCGGATGAAGAGAGCGGCAGGTATAGCCATAGTGGCATATCCTCCATAAAAGGCAAACTGTATTAATGAAGCTTTAGCGGCTGAAAGCTCCATCAGTGTCTGAAATGCTGCTACCATGGGATTGGTAATGTCGTTGGCGAATCCCCACAAAGCAAAGAGTGAGGTGATAAGGATAAAGGGGACGAGATATTTCTTTTCTACGAGTTTGGGGGTGTACTTGTTCATGGTAGTTCTTTGTTATGATTTGTTTTTGCAAAAATAGGAAAAATGTATAAGATGGCAAAAAATCTGCTTGTTATATTCTATCCCGACATGTTCTTTGTGGTTATCCACAATTGGTTGAAAACTTGTGTTGAAATATTTCATGCTTTATGATGGGTGATTGTGGGGAATTGTGTAACTTTGAAGCCTCAAATGATAGAATTGGCTTCGAGGGTTACTCTTTGTGCTCAGAAGAGCAGATTTAATGTAAGGAATGGATAAAACTCAGAACTTAATGGATATTCCCTATCACATCCCCGTAATGCTTCACGAGACGGTGGATGGTTTAGATATTGCTTCTGGTGGTGTGTATGCTGACATGACATTTGGTGGCGGTGGCCATTCGCGCGAAATACTTCATCGAATGGATGCTACGTCCCGATTGTATAGCTTTGATCAAGATGCAGATGCCGAGCGCAATGTGGTGGACGACGGACGTTTTACTTTTGTGCGCAGTAATTTCCGTTATTTGCACAATTGGATGCGTTACCATGGTGTGGGACAGTTGGATGGCGTATTAGCTGATTTGGGAGTGTCGAGCCATCAGTTTGATGAAGGTGAGCTTGGCTTCTCTTTTCGTTTTGATGCCAAGCTTGATATGCGCATGAATCGTCGCGATGGCCTCACTGCGGCTGACATCGTGAATACGTATGATGAGGAGCGCTTAGCAGAGATTTTCTACCTTTATGGCGAATTGCTCAATAGTCGTAAACTGGCATCGGTCATCGTGAAGGCGCGTGCTCAAGCTCCCATTGAAACAACGGGGCAGCTATACGAAACGGTGAAACGTCTCTTCGGACGTGATCGTGAAAAAAAAGAGATGGCCAAGCTTTTTCAAGCACTGCGAATAGAGGTAAATGAAGAAATGGAGGCACTAAAGGAGATGTTGCAGTCGGCTACAGAACTCCTTCGTCCGGGAGGTAGATTGGTGGTGCTTACCTATCACTCGCTTGAAGACCGATTGGTGAAGAATCTCATGAAGACGGGCAATGTAGAAGGTAAAGTAGAACAGGATATTTATGGAACCAAACCGTCGCCCTATCGTATGGTAGGAAAGGTGGCTGTGGCTAGCCGTGAGGAACAGGAGATGAATCCACGCTCACGTAGTGCAAAGCTTCGGGTAGGTGAAAAACGATAAATGATGGAGATGTAATATGATGGATACCGAACAAAAGAAGAAAAAAAAGAAATCCTTCAAGCAGTGGATTGCTGGCGAGATGTTGCTGAGTCCTTTCTTGCAGCGACAGTTAGGCCTTTTCTTATTGATAGCAGGATTGATTGTCGTTTATGTGGGCAATCGTTATGCTTTTCAGCAAGAGGAGTTGCAGGTGCAGAAGCTGCGTACAGAACTCAATGATGTGAAGAATGAGGCATTAGCGCGGTCGAGCGAACTGATGGAGAAGAGCCGCGAATCGAACATCCAGAAATTTATCGTAGAGCAAGGTAGCGAGTTGCAGATTTCTACTAAGGCTCCCGTCGTGATAAAAAGATAGCTTATGCAGGATTCAAAAGATAAAAAGATCGTTTCGCGTTACTTTACCGTCATCATCCTAATGGCTATAGTAGGTATTGCGATATTGTTCAAGGCGATGTCGGTAATGATATTCGAACGCAACTATTGGCGTGAGGTAGCCAGTCGCTCTGTGGTAGACAGTGTGGTAATCTCTCCTAAACGAGGTAATATACTGAGCGATGATGGACAATTGATGGCCAGTAGTGTGCCGCAGTATACGCTGTTTATGGACTTTATGGTGTCTGACCGCGATGAGGCGCGTCGTATGAAGGCGCAGCATCGTCGCGATTCTCTACTGCGCAAGCATGAAACGGAGATCTGTGAGGGACTGCACCGTATTCTTCCGGACAAGAGTGTGGAGGAATTTCGTCAGACCTTTCGTAAAGGGCGTGCGCAAAATAGTCGTTACTGTAAGTTGTATCCCAAACGGGTGTCGTATGCCCAATATAAGGAGATAAAAAAGTTGCCAGTGCTTTGCCTGAATGCTAATGTCGGTGGATTCTTTACCGAGAGCAATATTGAGCGCAAGAAAATTTTCGGTTCGCTGGCACGTCGCACCTTGGGTGATGTGTATGCCAAGGTTGACTCGGCCAAGAATGGCATAGAGTTGGCCTATGATGACTATTTGCGTGGCAAGCCCGGATTGGGTCATCTCAAGAAGGTGAATCGTGATCAACTGACCATTGTTGACGAGCCAGCCATCGATGGTTATGATGTGCAGACCACGCTCAATGTTGAGATACAGGATATTGCTGAAAAAGCCTTGCTCGATATGCTACATACGCAGAATGAGAAGTATGGTGGTGATGCACGTACGGGTGTAGTCGTGGTCATGGAGGTGGCTACAGGCGACATCAAGGCTATGGTCAATATGAATCGCTTGGAGAGTGGGAGCTATTTTGAAACAAAGAACAACGCTCTTACCGACATTCTTGAACCTGGTTCTACCTTCAAGACGGCTTCTCTGCTGGTGGCATTGGATGACAAGAAGATAAGCATCAATGACTCGGTGGATGCCAATAAAGGTTTGTATAAGTTTGGTTCGGCTACTATGCGTGATCACAACTGGAACAAGGCCACTGCATATGGTATGCTCAGCGTGCCGCAGGTGCTCATGTACTCCTCTAACGTAGGCACCGCCCGACTCATAGATGAAAATTATAGTAAAGAACCCGAAAAGTTTGTCGAGGGGCTTCATCGTATGGGACTGGCGACACACTTCCCTCTGCTCCCTGGTACAGGCCGACCGATGATACGCAAGCCTAATGCGCAGAAGACCAATTGGTCACGCACGGCATTGCCATGGATGTCAATTGGTTATGAAACACAGATTGCTCCTATCAACATAGTTTCGTTTTACAATGCCATTGCCAACAACGGCAAGTTCATGAAGCCTCGTCTCGTGTCGGCTATTCTTGAAGACGGACGAGTGGTCGAGGAGTTCAAGCCCGAAGTGCTTATAGACAAGATTGCTTCGCAGAAAGCCCTTGACGATATAACTCAAATGCTCACCATGGTGGTGAATGAACCCACAGGGCTTGGTCGTCAAGCCAAGTCCGACAATTTCCTTGTAGCGGGTAAGACTGGTACGGCACAGATTGCCTCGGGCGGGCAGCTCAAGGGTGGTGGTCACCAACTCAGCTTCTGCGGATTTTTCCCGGCTGATGCTCCCAAGTATACCTGCATCGTCTCTATTCAGACTCGTGGTGGTCTGATTTCTGGTGGTGGTGTGGCTGGTGTCGTCTTCGGTGAGATAGCCAAGCGTCTGATGGCGCGTGACGAGCAGCGCGACATTCGTGAGTTACGCGACTCCGTTGCCACCTTTGTCCCTACGGTCATGAAGGGTAACATCGCAGCCGCACGTTATGTGCTCAATGAGCTGAACATACCTAATCATTGGGATGCCTCTACTTCGTATCGTGCTGACAAGTCTGTATGGGGAAAGGCCACAAGCAATCCTACTGGCGTTGTACTCAGTGATATTGCTTTTGACTCTTCTCAGGGCAAGGTTCCTAATGTGATTGGGCTTGGTGCCAAAGATGCAGTCTATATGCTTGAGTCGTGCGGACTTCAGGTACGATTGTCGGGTAGCGGTAAGGTACATTCGCAGAGTTTACAGTATGGTAGTGCTGTGCGTAAGGGACAAACAATATATTTAACATTAAAATAGAAGGAGGAAAGTTCCGATGTTGCTTTCAGATATAATAAGAGGTATACGTGTAGATGAAATCGTAGGTGATGCTCAGTGTTCTATTGCTGATGTTCATATCGATTCACGCCGCATAGGTGGAGGACATCTTTTTGTTGCTATGCGCGGTACACAGGTTGACGGGCATCAATATATACAAAGTGCCATTGACAAGGGAGCGGTAGCTATCGTATGTGAACAGCTGCCCGAGTTTCTGACCGAAGGGGTCACTTATGTTCGTGTGCCCGATAGCGAAGAGGCTGTAGGCCCTATTGCTACGGCGTTCAATGGGAATCCTACAGATAAAGTGCGTCTTATCGGTGTCACTGGTACCAATGGCAAGACCACCATTGCTACATTGCTTTATGATATGTTCCGTGCTATGGGTTATAAGGTGGGACTTCTCTCTACTGTATGCAATTATATTGATGGTGTAGCCATTCCCACGGAACATACTACACCCGATGCCATTACACTCAATGCTTTGCTCGGCCGCATGGCCGATGAGGGTTGCAAATATGTCTTTATGGAGGTAAGTTCACACTCTGTTGCGCAGCACCGCATAGGAGGACTGAAGTTTGCTGGAGGCATTTTTACTAACCTTACACGCGACCACATGGATTATCACAAGACGGTAGACAACTACCTGCGTGCTAAGAAAGCCTTCTTTGATGCGTTGCCCAAGGATGCTTTTGTTGTGACCAATGTTGATGACAAGAACGGACTTGTGATGGCGCAGAATACCCGTGCTAAGGTGTATACCTACTCGTTACGTAGTATGGCCGATTTCAAGGGGCGCATCCTTGAACACTATTTTGACGGTATGCTGCTTGATGTAAATAATGTAGAGGTGTTTGTACAGTTTATCGGTAAGTTTAATGCCAGTAACTTGCTTGCTGTCTATGGTACCGCCTGTCTCTTGGGTAAGCGCCCCGAGGAGGTGCTCACAGTGATGAGTACTCTGCGTCCGGTAAGTGGCCGCTTTGATGCAGTTCATTCACCCCAAGGCTTCACCGCTATCGTTGATTACGCCCATACTCCTGATGCCATCACCAATGTGCTCAATGCTATCCATGAGGTGCAGGGAGGTAAGGGACGTGTGATTACCGTAGTGGGTGCAGGTGGCAATCGCGATAAGGGTAAGCGCCCTCTCATGGCACAGGAGGCTGTCAAGGGTAGCGACAAGGTTATCATCACCAGTGATAACCCTCGTTTTGAGGAACCACAAGATATCATTGCCGATATGCTTGCTGGGCTCACCCCAGTACAGAGATCCTGCGTCGTTGCCATTATAGACCGTCGCGAAGCTATCCGTACAGCTTGTATGTTTGCCGAGAAGGGTGACGTTATCCTCGTTGCAGGCAAGGGACATGAGACCTATCAAGATATTAAGGGCGTGAAGCACCACTTCGATGATAAGGAGGTATTGCGTGAGGTGTTTGGGAACTAATAAAATCGTTATTATAATCTAAGAAATATATGCTATACTATCTTTTCGACTATCTCAATAAACTCAATGTGCCTGGTGCGGGCATGTTTACTTATATCTCGTTTCGCTCTTTGCTGGCTATCCTCATCGCTTTGTTGGTATCTACGATTTTCGGTCGTAGCTTCATCAATATGCTCAAGCGCCAGCAGATTACCGAGACGCAGCGCGATGCTAGTATCGATCCTTTTGGCGTACAGAAAATAGGTACTCCCACAATGGGTGGTGTTATCATTCTTGCTGCTATTCTCATTCCATCTCTCCTCTTGGGCCGGTTAGACAATATATATATGATTCTCATGCTTGTGACTACCATATGGTTGGGTGGTTTGGGCTTTGCCGACGACTATATCAAAGTGTTCAAGCGCGATAAGGAGGGGCTGCATGGCAAGTTCAAGATTGTGGGACAGGTAGGCCTTGGTATCATTGTGGGGCTCACGCTCTATTTGAGTGATCAGGCTGTCATCCGCGAAAATGTAGAGGTACATCAGAGTGTTACCGGTACTACTGAAATTGTACATAAGAGCGAGGCGCAGAAATCTACTAAGACTACTATTCCCTTCGTCAAGAACAACAACTTAGACTATGCCAATGCCTTCAACTGGTTGGGCGAGTACAAGCAGTTGGGTGGCTGGGTGCTCTTCGTGTTTATGACCATTCTCGTCGTTACTGCCGTGTCAAACAGTGCCAACCTCAACGACGGTATGGACGGTATGGCAGCAGGCAACTCAGCCATCATAGGCGTCGTCCTGGGTGTCCTGGCCTATGTATCCAGCCATATCTCCATGGCAGGCTACCTCAATATCATGTATATTCCAGGTTCCGAGGAGTTGGTAGTCTACTTGTGTGCCTTTGTGGGAGCTCTCATCGGCTTCTTGTGGTACAATGCCTTTCCCGCTCAAGTCTTCATGGGCGATACTGGCAGCCTCACCATCGGTGGCATCATTGCTGTGAGTGCTATCATCATCCGTAAGGAACTGCTTATCCCCATTTTGTGTGGTGTATTCTTTGTAGAGAGTCTGTCAGTGATTATTCAGCGCTTCTACTACAAGGCAGGCAAGAAGAAGGGAGTGAAGCAACGCTTCTTCAAGCGCACCCCCATCCACGACCATTTCCGCACCTCTGTAGCTCAGGTACAGAAGATGGATCCCGGCTGCACCGTCAAGGTGGCTCGCCCCGATGTCCTGTTGCATGAGGCGAAGATTACCGTTCGTTTCTGGATTGTGACCATCATTTTGGCAGCTGTGACGATAATAACCCTAAAGATACGATAAGGTTCTGACTGTATAGAGGGCAATCGTCCAGGAATTGTAGGTCTCTTTTCTTATAGATATACAATAAGCCCGCGGCTATCAAGTACGAAAGTCGCGGGCTTGTTTTGATTATATCTTCACGATACTACTTCAGATTGATGGTGTAACGACCGCCTGTAATCGTCTCGATGGTAAGCGGGGCATACACGATGTTGTACCATCCAGGTTCTTCCTCGTAAAGGAAACCTACGCGCCCATCTTTTTGCAGTGTCATGGTAGAGTAGGCCGATCCGCAGTCGCTGGCTTGGAGGCCCATGGTCCATCCTTGCGAGAAGGTGGTGGGAGTATACTTGTTGGTGCCGTTGGCATTGTACTCCATCTCTTTGTAGTAGATAGACACCTCACTGCGTCCGTTGCCCTTAGGTACCGATTGCAGCATGAGGTCGCATTTGGTGCCATCGTTCTTACGTATAGCCTTCACCAGCATAATCTCGCCATTGGTGCTGTTGCCGCCGAAGGCAAGTCCACCTTCCACATCGTTGCTCGATGCCGCTACGCCCCATTGGCCTGTCGTGTAACTATTGTCATTGAAAGTGAAGATGTTGAAGTAGCGACCGCTATGCTTGCGGCTGCTGAGTACTACTGAGCCGTCGGGCAGTTCCTCGCACTTGGGCTCATCGCCATGGGGGGCGGGGCGGTCGCTGACGCTGCCGAGCACCTGCCATGAACCACCGAAGTCATCGGAGTAGATGACGCGGTTACCACCGTCGCGGGTCCACATAGAGCAGTAGAGGCGGGAGTACTTGCCCTTCTTCACCACGCGGCTTTGGCATATCTTACCCGAACCGATAAACATAGACGATACGGTGGGTTTGTCGCCGTCGAGAAAGAGCGAGTAGATGTCGTTGGTCACCTCTACGGGTTCGCTCCACTTCCATTTCTTGGTGAACTTATTATAGGTCGCATACACGCGTGCCACGCGGTTGATGTTGCTTGATGTAGCGGTAGAGTCGGGGTGCCAGCGTCCGTTCCAGCATACGGTGCGGCCACATACCATCATCACGAGCAGTTTGTTCTGCTTGCAGTCGGCCACGATGGCAGCATCGCCATAGCCTGTCGTCATCTCATTGATGTCGCCTCCCTTGCCATTGGCAATGAAGAACTCGTCGCCCCATGTAACACCATGGTCAGTCGAGATGCGGCACTTGATGTCTACCTCGCCGTAGCCGATATCGTTACCGCAGGGGCGATTGTCCGAGATGGCAAAGAGATCTCCATTAGGTGCTGCGGCGATGGCAGGGATACGATAGGGCTTACCGTTAGCGTCGGGGGTGCGGTAGAGCACGTGCCAGTCGCTCTTGTCTACTGCGTTGCTTGGCTGTGTGCCTTCGGCCTGGAGGGCCGAGGGCATGCTTATCATTAGGGCAATAAGTGCAGGAATGATTTGTTTTCTTTTCATTGTTTTATGTTTACTTAATCACAACTTTAACTTCGTTTTAGTTGTTCACGTTGACTTCGTCTTCCTCCTTCTTGCAAGTCAGAACAAAAGTAGACTTTCATTCTGCTCTTGCTTCGTGTGTCGGTTCGGTATAGCTTGCAAGCAATCTCTACTCTCACTTAATCACAACTTTCTTTCCATTCACAATATACACGCCCTTGGTGGGGGTCAGCACGCGGCGTCCCTGGAGATCGTACACTTCGGTTGAGGGTTGAGGGTTGAGGGTTGAGGACTCGATGTCGGTTGTACCTTCGAAGCGGATAGAGAGTGAGCGTGCACCCTGAGCAGTCGGCACGTTGAGGTATGCCTTGTGGTTGTAGACCTTGAAACCTGCCTCCTTGCGATAGAAACCTGCCTTGTTGTCCTCAACTGCAAGAACGTAGGTGGTGTAGTCATCGGCGAGTGTTATCTCCTTGTAGGTCTCGGACTTATTGTCTGTAGCTTCGAAGCCTACGAGCATGTTACCCTCTACGGCAGTGCCGTAGCTGATAGCGGGGATGAAGGTGTAATCCTTCTCGTCACCGCAGATGATTGCTCCTGTATTGGCAGGGATAACATCTACCAGTTCGGTCAAGGTGATATAGCCATTGTCACCATTCATTGAGAGTTTCTCTTCGGTGGCAACATAAGCGGTCACATCCTCGGGAATCTGCATCGCTGAAGTAGCGTAGAAGGTGCCGATACCGTGTTCGCTGATGGTGCTCTCTATAGTGTAGAGGCTATACGCACCCTCGGTAATCTCTTCGAGTGAGAGGGGCACGTATACCATGCTGTAGCTCTCGGGATCCTCCTCATAGAAGAAGGCGATGTTACCATCGAGCTGGATATCCATAGTCGAGTAGGCCGAGCGCACGCGGCTTACTACCATACCCTTGGTCCAGTTCTCAGCAAAGGTGGTGGGAGTATAAGCAGTACCATAGCTCATCTCTTTGAAGAAGATGGTCACATCGTTACGGCCATCGGCAGTGTAGTCGCCTCGCTGACCTGTGGGTACAGATTGCAACATCAGGTCACAGATGCGGCCTGTTTCCTTATGTACGGCCTTCACCTTATAGAACTCACCATTACAAGCATTGCTACCATATGTGATGCCACCTGTGATATTCTCACTGGCCACCTGGCTGCTCCAAGAGCCTGCGCCTGTAGCCATGTCGGTGAAGGTGAAGATATTGAAGTAGCGACCATGCGCCTTACGGCTACTGATGATGATAGTACCATCGGGCAACTCTTCCACCTTGGCCTCGTCACCACCGAGTACGCAGCGGGTACCAAGGAGGTTCCATGTCTCACCGAAGTTGTCGGAGTATACCACGTAGTTGTTGTGCGAAGCACCAGAAGCGCCAGGCACCACTTCGCGCACGAGCAGTGCGGCATAGATACGGTAGTACTGGCTACCCTCGGCCTTGAACACGCGTGACTGGAGTATGCGGCCCGAGCCGTAGAACAAGCTGTAAGCCTCGGGAAGGATGGGCTGGTATGCGTTGGGGTTCTCGTTGTTGTAGAGAGGTGTCACATCCATGAAGTTGGCAGTTACATTCTCTGGAGCGTCCCATGTGATACCACCGTCGTGGCTACGCAGACGGGCGGTGTAGTTGTGGTGTGTAGCGTCAGCACCGGGGAAGTTCTGCTTACCACCTACGCACATGATGAGCACCTCGTCGCTCTCGCGGTCGGCCACGATAGCTGCATCACCAAAGGCATAATCAAATACGTTGGTGTGGGTCACATCACCTACGGTCACGTGCTGTCCTGTACCATCGGCGATAAACTCTTCATCGCTCCATGTTTGTCCGTTGTCTTCAGAATAACGGAGCTTGATGTCTACAGGTGCAAAGCCCACGTCGCTGCCGCCAGGACGATGGTCGGTAACGGCAAGGATTCTACCCGTACGTGTCACTGCGATAGCAGGGATACGGTAGGGCTTGTTCATCACGGGGTCGTTAGAGTAGAAGAGGTACTGGTACTTGTTGTCGGCATCAACGCTGTAAGCAGCGGTCAATGTCAAGCCGCCAGCGGGGATGGTAGCCTCATTGTACTCGGCCGCATTGCCCTCGGCATCCTTGAAGCCGTCGAAGGTGTAGCCACGATATACATAGCTGTTGCTCAGGCTGATGGTAGCATCGGCAGGAAGGTAATATTTGCGGGCCTCCACATCACCTGTGATGATGCTTGTGGCTGTCTGTTCTGCGATGGTGGTTGACAAGTTGGCTACGCGGTAGTTGGTAGCATAGGGTTGCTCGCCACTAACCTTCACATTGAGGGTGAGGGGTTTGGTGAGGTCAATCTTGTTGATGCCCCAGATGCTACCTGCGTCAGAGGTTCCATAGAGTTTGATGTCGTTGCCCTTACCGCCATGCATATTGAAGCTTTGTCCGCTATTGTTTACCGGACAGATGGCATAGCCATTGTCTGTCATCGTCAGGCAGAAGTTGGTACCTGTTGTTGTCATCTTAGCGGCGCTATTGTCAATTGTAACGGCAAGCTGCATACCAGCATCGTAGCTATACAGCTTGAACGACTCGGCAGTACCCACGAGATACCACACCTCGTCGAGCGTGTAATCCGTAGTGCCTGAATTTACTGCATGGCCAGTGTAATCATTGGCCTCGTTAAGGCAGATGGTATAGTTCTTGTCACGCATGTTATAGATATGTACGGGCACGAGGCTTCCAGCGTTGGTGCTCGCCGAGATGAACGAGGGAGTGAAGTTAGCTACGATGGTGCGGTTAGCGGTGAGAGCGTCAATCTCCATAGTGTTGCCTTCGATAGCCGCGCCACCCTCGGTCATGCCTGTAAATCTGTAGTTGGCATTACCATTGACGGTGAGGGTGCCATCGGTAACAGTCATTCCTTCGAAAAGTGCCCATACGGCAGGAAGCGTCTTGGTTTCACCATTCCAAGTGGCAGTACCACCTACTATTGCCGGGGCATCCACGGTGAGGGAGTAAGCATGCACCTCTTCGAGGATGAAGTCGTGTGCAGCGTGGCCACCATCACCGCTACAGCGGTTGGCATAGCCACTATCGTGCAGGTAGGGCGAGCCTCCACTCGACTTGAGCAGGATGCATCCCATGGTACGGGGCGATGCCTCGAAGGTCCATGTGTTGGCACCAGCCTTGTCGGCACCGATATTGTATGTATCCTTGATATAGGTGTTGGTACCCATATTGAGCCATTTACTACCCTCGTCAAGCAAGAAGATGGAGCCGAGGAAATCACGCTCAGCCTCTGTCTTCATACCCATCTGGTTTCCACTATGGCGGTTCACGGCATCAAGATACTTGCCTGTGCCGTGTCCCTTGATGCGGTAATACTTACCCACTTCGGGGAGGTTCAGTGCATAGGTAGCTACGATGGCCTCCACAGCGGCAACTGTGGTAGCCGCATCGATAGCTGCAGTTACAGCAGCCGCATCGTAAACCTTAGCATCATCAATGGTGTATGAGTAGTAACCCACATTAGCTTTCAGGTTTGCAGCATTGGCGGTTACGGTAGCCTTGGCCTCGGTCTTGGCAGTGGCGAGGGCATCTGCGTCGTCCTCTTCAATGTGGTTGGGGTCGGCAATGGTCACGGTGAAGTTGGTCAGCAATACGCCATTTCCATTGGTTCCTGAGAGGGTAAATGACACGGTATTCAACTTCTGGCCTGTGGCACTGATGGTCTGTTCGGCGCGAGTGGTAGTGTATGTGTTACCACCTGCCATGGCCAGGCTAACTCCAGTGTCGTGATTGTTGTTCGCAAAGGTGAAGCTATAGTCGGTGATTACATAGCCTTCGGGGGCGGTCAAAGTGTATGTGGATGTTTTGGCCTGGCCGGTCATCATCTGCACGGTATTGTCAGCCCAGTTCATGTTGTTCGCACCGCAACTGAATACCAACTGTGGCTCTGCATTACTTCTCCATGCGCTGTTCCAACTTTGGTTTGCCGATGTGCCATTATCCTTATAGAGGTTACCATTGGTCTTGTCGATAGTGTAGGTCTTTGATACCTCCTTATAGCGGATCACCAGGTTGGTTATCATGATTCCCTTAGTGCCATCAGTACCTTCACCAACTTTAAGAGTGATTGTATTGGTCGAAAGTCCATTTACAGTTACCGTCTGAGCGGTACCTGTCTGGACGGGGCTTGTTGCAGTGCCCTCTGCTGTGGGATAGGTAAAGGTGCCGCTGAAGCCACCACCTTCCAATGTGGTCAAGTCATATCCTACGATAACAAATCCTTCGGGTAGAGAAATGTTGTAAGAATATCCCGTCTGCAGCCAAGGACGCTTGTTCGACCAACCCATGTTGTTTACCGAAGTGTTGGTGCTCGCTACAGTAAGGGCTGGGGTAGTACCAGTAACAAATTTGCCATACCATCCGTCGCCTGATGGTACGTTCTTGGTCCATGTAGACTTGCCCGAAGCACTTTCAAACTCATTGGTGGTGAGTGTTAGTGTCTGCAATGAGGGGTCGGGAAGCTCGTCGGGCTCATTTGTTACGATAGACACCATATACTGACATCCAGCATCGCTGCGGTTTGCACCGCCACCCCAGTTCCAAATTGCAACATCGTTTGTTTGGTGGAGCTGCACGTTACCGCTGCTTACAATGAAGAGTCCGGGAGTGTCACAATAGCTCAATGTCCAGCCATTTGTAGGTTGTGATGCCGAAGTCGTGAGTTGTGAACTACCTGCTGCTGTAGGTGCAAGGTACGATCCATCGTGACGGTTGATGATGTCGAGGACTCCACCTGTGCGTTCCACAAATTTCCACATCGAGGTAGCGTAGTTGTTGGCGACAGTGCCAGTCACGCCAGCGCCAGCACCATTGCTGGTGAGGTACTTGCTGCCACGACCCGGTGTGTAGAGCTGATACCACACGTCATTGCCCTGTGTGCTGTAGGTAGGCATAGAGAGTGCTCCGTTCAAAATCTCGTTGAGGCTATTGGTCATTGTGGTCACCTCCTCTTGTGTGATGCTGCTCTTCGCCAACAAGGTACTTGCTTCTGCGAGTTTGGTGTCAAAGGCCGCCATTGCAGTAGCATTATACTGACCAGCCGCATCACCACGTGTAGCTACGAGGCCGCGAGCAATCACCTGTGTCAACTGATTGCGCAGTCCTGCCTGTGCATAGCGTGTAGCTGCATCCTCCTCAGAAGTTACATTATATACATCGCTGGGGAAGTCCTCTGCGAGTGCTTCCTTCATCAGGTTGGCTATCTTGGCATAGGCCAAACCGCCGATGAAGTCGTTCGAGAAGATGTACTTTGAGTCTGCTGCTCCACTGCCATTGAGGAATGGGGTATAGGTGTCGATAAACTCAATGTTATCGGTCGTAGACTCCGCAGCAAGCTCTGCCAGGTAGTCTTTGAACACGGCATAGCGTGCTGTGTTCTTGGCTGCGTCGTTTCTGGGGCATATGGCCATCAGATAGATTTTTGATGTAGCAGCCTTACCCACAATCTTGTCTACCAATGTCTTGTATCTGCTCTTCACGGTAGCCATGTCGGTGTTGGCATCATCCACATCGCTTGTACCAGTGTAGAGGAAGATGGCTTTAGGAGCTGTCTTCTCTACGCCCTCGATAGTAGCAAAGGTGGCATCTACGATACCATTTGTGGTAGAGATATGTCCCCACTTATCCCAGCCTGTACCGCGGTTCTTCACGTTGCGGTTGCCGAGAAACTCCTGCCACTCACCATTCTTCACGAATGAGTCACCGAACACGAGCACGTCTTCGCTCTTGATGGGCAGACAGCTGAAGTAGGTGGCACGCATGCCGTGCGATGCATTTGAGAGGCCACCACGGTTCTGCACGGTGAGTGTATTCTCGGGATAAACAGGCAACACCTTGTAGGTTTCGTCCTCTTCAAGATATTTGCAAATCTCCTTGCACCAAGCCTGATAAGCACCTGCGGTGAGGTGGAGCTTGTCGTAGCTCCAAGCACCGCCAGCAGCTACGTTTTCAAGCTTGCTATAGAGGTCGATGTAGGTCACCTTGTCGGTAGCGTCGGCAAAGGCTTTCACCAGTTCGTTGGTCTTGAGCCATGTAGCCTCCACGCGGTTCGATGTGTTGTTCTTCAAAATGCTGTAGAGGTACACCTTGGTCTGCGGTGAGCGGGCATGGATGCGGGTCACGATGCTCTTCACGTAGCTGAGCACCTGCTCGGGGCTGAAGTTGAGTCCGCCCGAGGTGGCGATGTCGTTGGTGCCGATCATCATAAACACCTTCTTGGGCTTACCGTTGATGTATGACTCGAGGTTGTCGCTCTGCTCGGTAGAGTAGGTACCCGAGTTGCCGCGGTTCACGATGGGCAGATACTCGCCCTCGCTGGTCACGAAGGCCTCGGGCCAGCAGTGCATGTCGGTGATACTGTTACCGATGAACACGATGTTGTCGCTCGTCACGTCCAGCACTTTGAACGAGTCGTAACGATGGTTACGGAACGGGCCGTCGGCAAAGATTGCGGTTACCGTACATAGAAGGGCCGCAAGGAATGTCGAAAATCTCTTCATGTTTTTTTCTTTTTTACGTCTTGTTTGCAATGTGTAAATTCTTAGTTTCTCCTTAATCCCAAAAGTTGCCCCATGAGCCGCGGCGGTCGTTGCCCATGGTAGCGTCATCTTCTGTCGTTTCGTTTGAGATGTGAACCTCATTTGAGGCTGCCATCATCACTTGTGCCTCGATTTCTGCTGCCTCCATCATGGGGGCAATGTACTTTTTCTTTTCCATGTTTTGGGTTTTGTGCATTTATGAGTATTTAGGTCTGTTTTTAGTCTTTTGGTATAGTGCTTAATCCCAAAAGTTGTTCAAAAAATCATTCAACAACAACTTTTTTCCCATTCACGATATAAATACCCTTAGTCATGCTCTCAACGCGTCGTCCCTGAAGGTCATAAATCAATTGTGAATTGTCAATCGTGAATTGTGCATTGTCAATTGCAGTTGTTTCATCTCCTCTGGTGATACGTACACGCACATTTGCGGCATTCTTCGGAGCGGTGAAGTATGCACGATAGGGGAGTATGGTGAGTGTTTTGTTCGCTTTTACCACCTGATTGTTGGCGGGTGCATATCCGTAGTACTTAGTATCAGCCTCGGCTGTAGCTATGGTCTGGTTGGTGAATGAGCCCTTCATGGTCCAGCCGCCTGCTACGATGTCGTTCATGGTCGTTGACACTGCGGTCACACCTCCTGTAATAGCTGTGGCCCCCTTGCCCTCTTTCAAACAATAGAGATATGGAGTATTAGCTGCGGGTGTGGCCTCTTCCACAAAGTTAAGTGCGCCTTCTTCTTCGCTTTCCAATCTGAAGAAGCTGTAGTTCTCCAAAGTCTCTGCATCAGGAGCAAAGGGCAAGCAGATGGTGCCGTAGGTGTCAGCTGCAATCTCGCGGGTGTAAGTGGCGTTGGCGTATACACCGCTGGCTGTGAGGTCAGTCCCATCAGTGAGGGTGAGAGTGAGCTCGGGTGCTTCCTCTACGTTGATGGAGAAGAGTGTGTAATAGCGAGTCATGTTTAATGCCAATATCCCGTCTGTATCCATTACATAAGTATATGTCGATTTGTTGTCTGTCGTTTCAATGGATAATAGGCTTGCTGTTGTTGCATCAGCTATATTTAGACAGGAGCCAGTAATTCCATTGATGTCTGATGAACTTGTCACGAATGTTACGATTTGTCCAGCTTTAAGGTCGAGCACGCCGATGGTACGACCTCCTCCATTGCCTTGATAAAGTCCGTTTGTAGAGTAGAGGAACCAGCTTCCTGCTCCTTGCATTGCAAGCCCTTTATATTCACCGGTACCATAATTGCATTCGATTTTTCCGATTTTTATGGTCTTTTCATCGTATGTCATAGTTTTTTTATTGTTCCCCAACCGTTTGCATAGGTCTGCAAAATCCCATACGGTTTTCTTCATCGTAGGGGCATTAGGATCGGCTGCATTTGGCTCTATGACAATGGAGGTGATGTAATAACGAGTGGGTTGGGCTGATGTACCGCTTCTATCGAAGCACATACCTAAATTACCGTCCGATAGCATTGTTACAACATAGCCACCACTTATGGCTTTTACACTCCAAGTTCCATCACCGTTACCACCTCCAGTAAAGTCAATGAATCCTCCAGTTGTATGAATGGTGACAACATCACCTTCTGACAAATCTAAAATTGCCATTGAACGTGTTGCATTGATACAAGTCAGACCATATCCTGGACGGAACCAATACCCTTTTCCGCTTAAATCGTTTGTGACTCCTTGGAAGGCGAATCTCTCCATACCTTCAGTCGTGCATTGGTAAACATCCTGATATTTCCCGTTTCCAATCTCCCAGGCAGTGCCAACCTTGTCGCCTGTTGCTAATTGTACATTCTCATTAGGCCAGTTTTTGAAATTATAGGATACCGTTGTAAAGTTTTTGGCTGGTAAATAGTAACCTAGGTGGGGAGGTTGGTTGTATGATACGTTCTGCCATGCAATGCTCAGTCGATAGTTATGGTCGTGCATGAGGGTCGGTACTCGATATTCGCTGGGGATATTGGATGCAACGATGTTAAGCTGCGAAGGGTCATCGAAGTTCCACATGAAAAGTTCTTCGCGCCAGTCGCCTATGATATCTGCTTGCAGACATGGCGTAGCTTTGGTCCAGTTGCATGTTTGCGAACCATTATATCCTATCTGTGTCTTTGTGAACGTTGTCCCATCCCATTTCATAATATTGGGATGGGCAATCCCTGTCCCTGTATCTAATGAACCATCAAACAGCTCATCTTGCAGATCGCCATCCCAGTATATGCGGAAGTTTATGGAGGGCAAAGTGTTCGTGACGGTAGCAAACCCTCCTGATGTCGACTCACGAGGCGAATTCCCTTTTGCGCCCCAGAATTCAAGTCCCTCATACTCAGACATAATATCTGCGGCCAGTGCTCTTCCTGTGTCACCTCCAGCTGTTTGGTGAAATATCTTCTCTCCTGTGCGGGCATCGTACAATGCTATTCCATAGGGAGCCGACTCACAGCAACGCAGCACCTCATATCCAGGTCTTGAGGGTATAATGTCGGCTACATGCATGGCATCTCCATGCCACAATCCTGTCGAGTACATCAGCCAACCATCATTGTCGATGGTTGCTGCTCCATAGATGATTTCGTCGCATCCGTCACCATCCACATCGGCCACACTGATGTTATGGTTGCCTTGCCCATAGGCTGTGTAGCAGTCACTTGTGCCGAAAGTGTTGCTCTTGTAGGTGCGTGTGCTTACGGCCCAGTTCGCGTCGGTGACCTCAACTTTTGTTCTTGACAGAGAGGCATGCAGCCACTTATGCTTCAACTGCTTTCCGTCGAAATCTACTGCCCAAAGATATGATTGTGTATAGTATCCGCGGCACATTACTGCTGCAGGGCGTTCGTTGGGCCCATCAAGATAAGCTACAGTGGCAAGGAAGCGGTTGCCTCGGTTGCCATACGTCGCCACGTAGTCATTTCTCCCTTCACCCCAGTTGAACTTCGTACCCGATGCTGCACCGCCATACCCGGCATCGCGGTTCGGGTTATAATAAATGGTATGTATGGCCTTTCCTGTAGCGCCTTCAAATACTGTCAGGTACTCTTGCCCTCCTGTCAGTGCTGCACTACCTGGTGCCCGCCAGTCATGATGATTGTCGGCAGCCGCAATTGCTGGGTCATCAGCAGCCTGATTTACATATTGTCCCATGCCATCCTTGCTTCCTGGGGCGGTGCGCATGATGATTTCGGATTTTCCATCACAGTCAAAGTCATATACGAGAAATTGTGTGTGTTGGTCTCCTGCCAGCATGTTGATTCCCATGTCAATGCGCCATAGTAACTCTCCGTTGAGGCGGTAGCAGTCTATGTATTCCTTGCCAGGATGTCTTTTCTCATTGCTGTTATCTGTCTTGTTCGATGGCTGCCACTGTACGATAAGCTCATAGTCTCCATCGCCATCTACATCACCTGTCGAGCAATCGTTGGGAGTATAGCTGTAGGGTTCTCCTGTTACATCGTCCACTCCTCCGTCAGGCCTGTCCAATTGCATCACTTTATAGTTCTCGCTCCATGGTGTTACCGTTTCACTTGTCTCTGTCACCTTGCCGTTTACCTTAGTTACTACTTGGTAGTCGCTCGCTTGGTTACCCGAACGATCTACAAAGTTTGTCTTGTTTCTGATATTCGCTGCTATCACCTCGCCATTGCGTAGTAGGTCAAATGTCGTTGCAGGTGCATTATCGGTTCCGAGCATGCGCCAGCTGACGAATATTCCTCCGTCTTGTGCAGGCATGGCCATCAATCCACGCGACAGCTTTTCCATGTGGGATGTGGGAGTAACTTGTGCGGTTGTGTTTACCATTACAAACATTACACAAGCTAAGGCTAAAGCAATTTTTTTCATTTTTCGATAGTATTTGATTCCTTTAGGTTACGAAGA
Source organism: Bacteroidaceae bacterium (assembly GCA_045647345.1). GTDB lineage: Bacteria > Bacteroidota > Bacteroidia > Bacteroidales > Bacteroidaceae > UBA1189. The sequence continues at coordinate 21,678 of JAZRMG010000130.1, forward strand.
TACGTATTTTATTTTACTCTCAGACATTATTGCTGCCGTTTTTTTATCCCATCAGCAAAATGAAATGAGCGAGAGGGGTAGTATTTCCTCTCGCTCATGTTGTTAGTGTTATGTACTGTTCTTGGATTATTCCCAAAAGTTACCCCATGTGCCGCGACGGTGATTGCTACCTGTTACCACATAGTCTTCACCCTCTTCGTCGATGCCAATACTTGTTGCAATCATTTCCACGACTTCGATATTCATTATCTCCATTTCGGGAGTGATATATGTCTTCTTTTCCATATTGTATTAAGTTTTTTAAGTTTTTATGCTATTGAGTTGAGCGTTAAGTTGTCGGATAGTACACTTATAGACTCATCAGTTTATGAACTTATTAAAAAATTACCTTCTTGCCATTCACGATATAAATACCCTTAGTCATGCTCTCTACGCGTCGTCCCTGAAGGTCATAAATCAATTGTGAATTGTCAATCGTGAATTGTGCATTGTCAATTGCTGTTGTCTCATCTCCTCTGGTGATACGTACACGCACATTTGCGGCATCCTTCGGAGCGGTGAAGTATGCACGATAGGGGAGTATGGTGAGTGTTTTGTTCGCTTTTACCACCTGATTGTTGGTGGGTGCATATCCGTAGTATTTAGTATCAGCCTCGGCTGTAGCTATGGTTTGGTTGGTGAATGAGCCCTTCATGGTCCAGTCGCCTGCTACGATGTCGTTCAAGGTCGATGATACTGTGGTCACACCTCCTGTGATGGCTGTGGCCTCCTTGCCCTCTTTCAAACAATAGAGATACGGAGTATTAGCTGCGGGTGTGGCCTCTTCCACAAAGTTAAGTGCGCCTTCTTCTTCGCTTTCCAATCTGAAGAAGCTGTAGTTCTCCAAAGTCTCTGCATCAGGAGCAAAGGGCAGGCAGATGGTGCCGTAGGTGTCGGCTGCAATCTCGCGGGTGTAAGTGGCGCTGCTGTATACACCACTGGCAGTGAGGTCAGTGCCTTCGGTGAGGGTGAGTTCACGAGCGTCTTCTACGTTGATGGAGAATAGTGTGTAATAGCGAGTCATGTTCAATGCCAATATCCCGTCTGTGTTCATTACATAAGTATATGTCGATTTGTCGTCCGTCGTTTCAATGGATATTTGGCTTGCTGTTGTGGCATCAACTAACGTCAAGCATGTTGAGTTGTTTGCTATAATTGTCACAATTTGTCCTGCTTCAAGGTCTAGCACGCCGATGTTGCGACCGCCACCATTTCCTTGATATAGGCCACCGCTTGAATAAAGCATCCAGCCTCCAGCTGCTTGCATGGCTAATCCTTCATATTCTCCTATACCATATTCGCAGTCTATGTTACCTACTTTTATTGTATTAATGGCATAGGTCATGGCTTTTTTGTTACCCAATTTTTCGTATAGGCTTGCAAAATCCCAAAAACTCTTATTGGCCTTCTCTTTCACAGTAATCTCACATGAAGCGGTAACTTCACCAGCTTTTGCGGTGATTGTTGCTGTACCAATAGTTTTGCCTGTAACAACGCCATTGTCTACGGTTGCGACTGCTTCGTTGGAGCTTGACCATACAATAGACTTGTCTGTAGCATTCACAGGAGAAATAGTCGCAGAAAGTAGATTTACAGTCATTCCTACAGTTACTTCTGCAGTACTTTTATTTAGCGTGATGCCTGTTACAGGTATATTCGCGTTGGGGTTTGGAGTTTCTATATTGATTGAGAAAAGTGTATAGTTTCTTGCCATATTTACTACAAGAGCAGCATCAGCTACCATGATATAGGTGTAGACATATTTCCCATCAGTGTTTTTGACAGAAGACTGTATGGCTGTACTCTCATTATTTTTCAGTGTTAAGCATTCTGCGTCTGCTATAATCGTAACAATTTGGTCTTTTTTTAGATTTAGAATACCCAAATTGCGTCCACCTCCATTGAGATTATAAAGTCCACCGGTTTCGTAAGTAATCCATTTATCGGCACCCTGCATTGCCAGCCCTTCATAATCACCAGTGCAGATATTACAATCTGCGCCTCCAAGTGTTATGGTCTCATCTGTATATGTAACCATAGCCTTATTGCCATGTTTCTCATAGAGTGCACCGAAATCCCAAGTAGGTGCTGATATATCTTCTTGGCCTTTAGGAGCAGATAAAATCATATCGTCGAAGAAGAAGTAACTCCAATATCTTCCTGTGGTTAGGGTAATTTTGGAAAGTATTACAGCACTTTCTGCAATGATTGTCTTTTCTAAATAAGTATTTGTGCCAGAAATATCCGTAATTTTGAGAGATGTATTTCCTTCAACAGAATTGAAATAAATGTGACACCAAGTTTTGTTAGGTATAGATGATGATGTTGTTACATCATTAACAATAATCTCGGCATTAGCATAGCTTGGTGCTTTGAGTGTCACGGAGCCTGATGTGAAATTGAATAAAAGAGTTGAGGTGTTGTTGTTTCCTGCCTGGTAATAATAATAAAAGTCTAATTGATACTCTTCTGCATGATTTTGCATGGCTTTAGTTAATGTTGCAGGAGGTGTGTATGTCCATGTCGTTCCATTATTGTTTGAAAGACAGTTGAATTTTAGAGCTTTACTTTCTGCATTGTATCCAATGTCTTGTACGGTTTCGTATCGGTCTTTTGTATTAACAGACCATCCTTCGTTAAAAGTACCAGCATCTTCAAACGTGTTGCTCCATATAACTTCGTATTCTGTTTTTTGAGCAAAAACATTTCCTGTACACAGCATTATTGCTGCCATGAGCAATATTTGCATCATTTTGTAAGTTTTTTTCATGTGTTTTTGTATTAGTTAGTATTCGTTGGTATTTTATCAAGACTTATTTGCAATGTCAACTTGGCATTTAGTTGTATTTGATGCAAAAATACTGAAAAATATAACGGGTATCCCCTTTCTAAGGTTAAACATTGTTAAATTGTACGGAAGTGGTGAACTGATTAGATTGCTTTCTTGACGTGAGGATGCCACGATGTGATAACGTAGTTAGGGGGTAGCGCACGCGCTACCCCCTAACTAACTATTTTGATAATCAATGTGGATTAATCCCAAAAGTTGCCCCATGAGCCACGGCGGTCGTTGCTCATATTGGCATCAGCATCGGTGGTCTCATCGCTAACGAATACCGAGCTAGCCATCATCTCTACTGGAGAAATATCCATAGACTCCATTATGGGAGTTATATATTCTTTCTTTTCCATGTCTTTTGATTTATGAGGACCCCCTCTAACTCCCCCTCTATGGGGAGAACTCCCGACATCGGTGGAGTTAGAAGAGGTTTGTTTTTTATGTTTATATTTTTTACTTAATCACAACTTTAACTTCGTTTTAGTTGTTCACGTTCGGCATAGTCAAACAAGCTTGCCTCTGCTCTCACTTAATCACAACTTTCTTACCATTCACGATGTATACGCCCTTGGCGGGGTTCTCTACGCGGCGGCCCATCAGGTCGTAGATGAATTCTGAATTCTGAATTGTGAATTCTGAATTTTCAATTCCTGTGCTTCCGTCGCCTTCGAAGCGGATGGCGAGTGAGTTGGCTGCGATATTAGCAGGTACTTGCAAGTAAGCCTTGTTGTTGTACACCTTGAAGCCTACTTCCTTGCGGTAGAAGCCTGCATTGCCATCCTTTACGGTGAGCACATAGGTAGCATAACCCTCAGCGAGAGCCTCTTCTCTATAGAGATTAGCATCTTTGTTGTTGCCCTCGAAGCCCACGAGCATGTTATCCTCTACGGCAGTGCCATAGCTGATTGAGGGAATGAAGGTGTAGGTATTGGCAGCACCGCGGATAACGGCACCAGTCTTGGCAGGGATGATACCCTCAAGCTGATTCATGGTGATAACGCCAGTTTTACCCTCCATGGTGGGTTTCTCAGTAGCCACGTATGCCTTCACGCCCTCGGGGATAACTACTGCCTCAGAAGCGTAGAAGGTACCAATCTCGTACTGTCCGATCTTGCTCTCTACTTGATAGAGGCTGTAAGCACCGCCAGTAACATCTTCGATAGTGTAGGGGATGTATACCATGCAGTAACCACTAGGCTCCTCCTCGAAGAAGAAGGCGATGCGGCCATCGGCCTGACTGATCATGGTAGAGTAGCATGAGCCCTTGGTGCTCACGTGGATACCCTTGGTCCAGCCCTGTGCAAAAGTGGTAGATGTGTACTTGTTGGTACCATCCTCGTTGTACTCCATCTCTTTATAATAGATAGCCACATTGTCACGGCCACCACCTGTAGGTATTGACTGGAGCATAATGTCGCAGATGCGTCCGCTCTCCTTGTGGATAGCCTTCACCTTGTAGATTTCACCATTGGTACTGTTACCACCAAAGCTGAGACCGTCCTGCACCTCATTACTTCCTACTTCACCCATCCAAGAACCCGTTGTATAGGTATCATCAGCGAAGGTGAAGAGATTAAAGTAACGACCATTGTATTTGCGGCTTGAGAGGACTACAGTACCATCGGGGAGTTCCTCTACCTTAGGTTCGTTACCCCACTTTGAAGCACTGTTTTCATAACCGAGGTCACCGAGCACGTTCCAAGTCTGACCGAAGTCATCAGAGTAGATGACGTAGTTGTGGTGCTGGCGTATGCTTTTTGTCACAGCCCATACTGCGCAGTAGAGACGATAGTAGTCGCCCTTCTTTACTACGCGGCTCTGACAAATCTTACCGGCACCGATAAACATGGATGCAACGTATGCCTCGCTGCCATTCTTGTTCTCAAACAAGGGATAGATGTCATAGGTCACCTCCTCGGGCTCACCATATACCCACTCCTGCTTCTCTTCGTCGTAGGTGATGTAGAGGCGTGCCACACGGTTAGGATTGGGATCGGGATCACCAAAGGTACCATCCCAGCAGGTCTGGTTACCGCACACGCTCATCACGAGCACCTTGTTGCTTTCGCGGTCGGCCACGATGGCGGGGTCACCGAAGCCTACTTGCCAAATCTTAGTAGTATCACCTTCGGCATAAGCATCACCCT
>JAZRMG010000131.1:0-7309 GCA_045647345.1 Bacteroidaceae bacterium
CGATAAGGCAGTGGCCTACCACGATACCGTGGCTCCCAAGCTCGAGGAGCTGCGCTCATACATTGACGACCTCGAAGAGGTGGTTGATGACAGCCTGTGGCCATTGCCCAAGTATCGTGAGCTGCTATTTATACGATAAGGTAGTTTTATTAATAATCTTGATATTATGAAAAATCAGTATAAGAAGGTTGTAACTACAGCTATTTCCCTACTAACGATGGTGGGGGGCATGGCACAGATTTCCAACCATTATGTTCCCACAGTAGAGAATATCCAAGCACGTCAAGAATTTGCAGACAGTAAATTTGGAGTTTTTATCCATTGGGGTATATACAGCATGTTTGCTCAAGGTGAATGGTATATGACCAATGCCAATATAGATAACAAAGAGTACGCCAAGGCTGCTTCTGCATTTTATCCGATCCAGTTTGATGCTAAAGAGTGGGTTAGTGCTATCAAGGATGCTGGAGCTAAGTATATCTGCTTTACCTCACGTCATCACGACGGATTCTCGATGTGGAATACAGAACAGTCTGATTACAATATTGTAGATGCTACTCCTTTTAAGCGTGATGTTATCAAAGAGTTGGCCGATGAATGTCATCGCCAAGGCATTAAGCTTCATTTTTACTATTCGCATATCGATTGGACCCGTGATGACTATCCTGCCGGTCGTACGGGACGAGGTACGGGTAAAGATCCCGAAAAGGAAGATTGGTCCTCCTACTATGCTTTTATGAATCACCAACTCACCGAACTGCTTACCAATTATGGTAAGGTAGGAGCAATATGGTTTGATGGATGGTGGGATCATGATCAAGATTCAATTCCTTTTGATTGGCAGCTCGAGGAACAGTATGCACTTATTCATCGTTTACAGCCTGCCTGCCTTGTAGGAAACAATCACCACCAGACACCGAACGAGGGCGAGGACATACAGATTTTCGAACGTGACCTCCCTGGTGAGAATAAAGCCGGACTTTCTGGGCAATCTGTCAGCCGTCTTCCTTTGGAAACATGTCAGACCATGAACGGTATGTGGGGGTACAAGATTATTGACCAGAACTACAAGAGTGCTGATACGCTGATACGTTATTTGGTGAGCACTGCGGGAAAAGGTGCTAATCTATTGCTTAACGTTGGCCCTCAGCCTAATGGCGAACTTCCATCTGCAGCACTTGACCGTTTGAAAGAGATAGGGACGTGGACTCGTCGTTATGGAGAAACCATCTATGGCACTACAGCAGGTGATATCGCTGCACAGGAGTGGGGTGTCACTACACGTAAAGGTGATCAGCTCTTCGTACATATCTTCAACCATGATGCTAAAGAACTTCACTTGCCGCTTAGTTGTAAAGTCAAGGAAGCCTTTATCTACGATACCAAGCAGCCGCTTAAGGTGAAGCGAACGAAAGAGGGTGTTACTCTCCTTTTTGAGGAAGTACCTTCAGGTACAGACTATATTGCTGTGTTGAAGACGAAGTAGTCCGATAGTCCTACTAATCTTCAAATGATTGGTATAGTGTGCTGTCGCGCACCAACTCCACCTCTTTTATGGGGAGTTCGTCTCCTATCATCTCGCCTTCTATATAGATACGTATAGGAGTTTGTTTTCCGTTATTGTGGATGGTTATGCTCTTTCTGAACACACCCGGACGTCGTCCTTTGCCATTATAGGTGACGGTGATCTTTCCTTTTTGTCCCGGCATGACGGGTTCAAGCGTATACTCAGGTACGGTGCATCCACATGAAGCGCTGGCTTGGTGGATGATGAGTGGCGATTTTCCTGTATTTGTGAACACAAACTCATGGGTCACGATGGCCGTGTCTTGAGCAAAAACACCAAAATCGTAGCGGGTGTGCTCAAATTTCATCTCACCTTTATGTCTGTCCTTTACCTCCTCTTCTTGGATGTGTTGGGCTTTTCCGATAGTTGCCATCATCAGTCCGATAGCTGCAAACAATATATATTTTCTCATATTTTATATATTTATTCAATTCATGCCGTGCAAATATAGTGATTATAGAAATACCTTGCAATTGTCATGATAAAAAAGTTCAATTTCATTCAGACTAAAACTTTGTGGTATGGAACTGAAAAAGGTAGCAAGCATGCTTGCTACCTTTTATGATAGGATAGAGTAGGGGATTACTTCTTGGCTTTTACTGCTGCAGCCTCGATGGGCAGGCAGGCCTTGTAGTTCTCAATGTAGGCGTTGAAGCCTGCTACGTCTTCCTTGGCAGGAGCAATCTCCTCACCAGTGTTGCCGCCGAATACTACCTCCTCGAGATAGTCTTCGAGTGACATGCCCTTGGCATTGTTTACCAGGTAGGAGCCGAGCAGTGCCATACCCCATGCACCACCTTCACCTGCGGTCTCCATCACTGAGATGGGTGAGTTGATGGCGGCTGCCAGGATGCGCTGACCTACGCCCTTGGTCTTGAAGAGGCCGCCGTGACCGGTGATGCGGTCGACACGGATCTTCTCTTCGTTGAAGAGTATGTCGTTACCTATCTTGAGTGCACCTACTGAGGCGTGCAGATGGGCACGCATGAAGTTAGCAAGGTTGAACTTGTCACTTGCCGAGCGCACAAACAGAGGACGACCCTCCTCCATACCGGTGAGAGGCTCACCAGAGATATAGTTGTAAGATACGAGTCCGCCACAGTCGGTATCGCCGGTGAGGGCGTGGTTGTAGAGCTTACCGAAGATCTCGTTCATGTCGACGGGGATACCCATCAGCTCCTGATACTCCTTGAAGAGGTTTACCCATGCGTTGAGGTCAGAGGTACAGTTGTTGCAGTGTACCATAGCTACCAGGCTGCCGTCGGGGGTGGTGACCATATCGATGGCTTCGTAGGGCTTGGAGAGCTCTTTCTCCAATACGATCATTGAGAATGATGAGGTACCTGCCGATACGTTACCTGTGCGTTGCTTTACTGCGTTGGTGGCTACCATGCCGGTACCTGCGTCGCCCTCGGGAGGACATACGGGGATGCCTGCCTTGAGGTGGCCCGATACGTCGAGCTTCTTGGCACCTTCGGGGGTGAGGAAGCCAGCGTTCTCACCAGCTACCAATACCTTGGGAAGGATGTCGGTGAGCTTCCAGCTGTAGCCCTTGGGTGCTACGAGGTTGTCAAACTTGCTGACCATCTCGGCAGAGTAGTTCTTGGTGGCGGGATCAACGGGAATCATACCTGAAGCGTCGCCTACGCCGAGCACGCGCTCGCCAGTAACCTGCCAGTGTACGTAGCCGGCGAGGGTGGTGAGGAAGTCGATGTCACCCACATGCTCCTCGCCATTGAGGATAGCCTGATAGAGGTGTGAGATGCTCCAACGCAAGGGGATGTTGTATACGAAAAGCTCAGACAATGCGGCAGCTGCCTGACCGGTGTTGGTGTTGCGCCAGGTGCGGAAGGGCACGAGAATCTTCTCGCTCTTGTCGAACGCCATGTAGCCGTGCATCATAGCGCTGAAACCGATGGCTGCGAGTGTCTCGATCTCGGTGTCGTAGAGCTCGTTGACGTTCTTGCGGAGGTCGGCATAGCAGTCTTGCAAGCCATACCAGATAGCCTCTACGCTATATGTCCAAAGACCATCAACCAACTGGTTCTCCCAAGTGTGGCTACCCTGTGCGATGGGCTTGTTCTCTTGGTCGATGAGGACGGCCTTGATACGTGTTGAACCGAACTCAATGCCGAGGATGGCCTTGCCCGATTCGATAGTTTGTTTTGCAGTTAAACTCATAGTGGTAAGTTTATTTGTAGGAGTTAAAGGAGATAAAGGGAGATACCTTATAAAGGGGTAGAGGAGTTATTTTTTAGGGAGTTAAAGGTACTTAAAAGGAGTTATCGCTTCGCTCTTTAGGGAGATAAAGGCCAATAGTTTTGTCAGCGATGTAACATTTGGCGTTTAACTCCATTTACCTCCATTTACCTCCATTTAACTTCCTTTATCTCCTAAACATTTGGCATTTAACTCCCTTTATCTCCTTAGATACTTAAATTATTATTTCAGTGCCTTGCTCAACATGTAGTACATCTCGTTGTTGCGGAGCTCCTGCTTGAAGTTGCTGATGGTGGTCTCCTTGTTGATCTTGATGTACTCGATGCCTACGATCTCAGCGAAATCTTCCCAATACTCCTCGTTGATGTCGTATGAGAATGCGCTGTGGTGGGTACCGCCTGCGAGGATCCATGCGCCTGCACCGATTTCGAATGTGGGCTGAGGAATCCAGAGTGCAGATGCCACGGGAAGGTTGGGCATGGGCTTGGGCTCGATGCACTCTACCTCCTGTGAGATAAGGCGGAAGCGGTTGCCGAGGTCTACGATGGTAGCCTTGATACCGTAACCGGTCTTAGAGGTGAACACGAGACGTGCGGTCTGCTGCTTGCGGATACCGATGCCGAGGAAGTGTACCTCGAGCTTGGGCTTCTCCTCTACAGCGATATCGGGGCAAATCTCGAGCATGTGGCTCTGGAGGCATGATGACTGTGCACCAGCGAAGTTGAGGGTGTAGTCCTCGAGGAATGAGCAACCCTTAGGCATGCCCTGCTGGATAACCCAAAGTGTGCGGCAGAGGCAAGCGGTCTTCCAGTCGCCCTCAGCACCGAAACCGATACCCTCGGCCATCAAACGCTGTGAAGCAAGACCGGGGATTTGGTCGAAACCTACGAAGTTAGGATCGTTGATGTCAGCATCACCGAGGTCGTCGAAGTTGGTGGTGAAGGCTGTAGCACCCTCGTCGATAAGTACGCGACGGAGAGCAATCTCAGCCTTAGCTGCGTTCTTCACCTTCTCCCAGTATACCTCTTCACCGCTCTCGTCGATCTTGATCTCGTAGAGCTTCTTGTACTCCTCAACGAGTGCATCGGCCTCGGCGTCAGTCACCTTCTTGAAGTACTCCATGAGTGATGATACGGGGTAGTAGTCAACGTGATAGCCCATGCGCTGCTCGAACTCTACGCGGTCGCCATCGGTAACGGCTACGTTGTTCATGTTCATACCGAACATGAGGCAGCGTGTGTTCTTAGCATCAGCTACACCAGCTGATACACGTGCCCAAACGGCAATCTTCTCCTGTGCCTCCTGGCTCTTCCAGTGGCCGCAAACCACCTTGCGGGGAACGCGCATGCGAGTGCAGATGTGACCGAACTCGATGTCGCCGTGTGCTGACTGGTTGAGGTTCATGAAGTCCATGTCGATGGTATCCCAAGGAATCTCGGCATTGTACTGTGTGTGGAAGTGGAGGAGGGGCTTCTGCAGAGTCTGCAATGCCTTGATCCACATCTTAGCGGGTGAGAAGGTGTGCATCCATGTGATTACACCTACGCACTTTTCCTCGTTGTTGGCAGCCTTCATCACGGCCTCGGCCTCCTTAGAAGAGTTTGCTGTGCCCTTATATACTACCTTTACGGGAATGATACCGCTATTGTTAAGACCATCAACCATCTCCTTAGAGTGGCCATCTACGATCTTTACTGTCTCGCCACCGTAGAGCAACTGTGCTCCAGTGACCCACCAAATTTCATAATTTTCAAACATAGTTTTTAAATTTAATGGACAATTGAGAATGGATAATGGAGAATTAATAGTAATAATATAGATGTCAGCCTATGGTGTCATATCGAACGTATGTGAGATATCTCAATCTCCGTTTTTTAGATCCCTCACTACGTATCGGGATGACATTACTGCTGAATCAACTGTTTTGTTATTGCTTAATTAATAGTCTCATTGTCGCACTCTCTCTTATCTCGGTTAATATTAGTTGGTTTGTTACTCTTTTGTTTTTCTTTTGTTTTTTTGTCATCCTGAGCAACGCGAAGGATCTCGCGCAATACTCTGCTGAGGTACTTGGATTTTTCACATTTGCTACCATCCCATTTCCTCTGCTAGATTATTCTTTTCAGGATTGACTGTCATGATGAGTTTGTCTTTCTTCTCTCTTCGCCATCCCTTCAGCTCTTTCTCTCGTGCTATAGCGTCATCAATAAGGTTGTACTCTTCAAAATAGACCAAGTCACAACATTTATACTTATGTGTAAAGCCGTCAATGCTGCCACTCTTATGCTCGCTGTATCTTCTGTACAAATCGTTTGTAACACCAATGTACAAAACCGAACGTATCTTATTAGACATTATATATACCCAATATTGATGGACGTTGGTCATAATAGTTAAAGCTTTAGAGATTCTTCACTACGTTCAGAATGACACAATGTGAATTCAGAGACATCAATGTTTCTGTCCTTTCTGACCATAGTAAGCATTAGGGCCATGCTTGCGGTTGTAGTGCTTCTCTACGAGGAGCGGGTTCATTGTGGTCTCAGGATTGAGCGTGAATGCGATGTAAGCCATCTTGGCGCACTGCTCCATCACCTTGGCGTTGTATACGGCGTTGGCCGGACTTGTACCCCATGAGAAGGGACCATGGTTCTTTACCAATACGCCGGGTGTGTGGTCGGGGTTGATGCCCTCGAAGCGCTTTACGATGACGTTACCTGTCTCGAGCTCGTAGTCGCCCTCTACCTCCTCCTTGGTCATAGCCTCGGTGCAGGGGATATCCTTGTAGAAGTAGTCGGCGTGTGTGGTGCCGATGTTGGGGATATCCTTACCAGCCTGTGCCCAAGCGGTAGCAAAGGTAGAGTGGGTGTGTACTACACCTTGTATATTGGGGAAGGCACGGTAGAGCACGAGGTGAGTGGGAGTATCTGACGAGGGATTGAGGTCGCCCTCTACTACTTCACCTGTGTGGAGGTCTACCACTACCATATCTGATGCCTTCATGTCGTCGTAGCTCACGCCGCTGGGCTTGATGACTACAAGACCTTTCTCACGGTCGATACCTGACACGTTGCCCCAGGTGAAGATTACCAAGCCCTGTTTCACAAGGTCGAGGTTGGCTTGGAATACCTTTTGTTTGAGTTCTTCTAACATAATGGTTGCTTTTGTTGTGAGTTATAGTAGTTAAAGGGAGCCATTTGTTAGTGGAGTTATAGGAAGTTAAAGGAAGATATTACTCGCTTCGCTCGTTAGGGGAGATAAAGGCCAATAGTTTGTACGCGATGTACTTACATTTGGCATTTAACTCCTTTTATATCCTTTTAACTCCATTTGTCTCCATAAACTATCTCCATTTAACTCCTTTTATCTTTATATTAATAGATGTACGCGCGTGCGCGCATTATAATCTAAACTTCAGTGAATCCTGATATTTTGCTATGTTGAACTTGTAGAGTGCCGCTCCGCGACGCGATGTGACCTTGTCGATGAGTTCGGTCTTCTCTATATAGTCCATTTCAGCAA
>JAZRMG010000132.1:0-34824 GCA_045647345.1 Bacteroidaceae bacterium
CAAATGGCCTTTTTTACCGCGATAGTGTCATGCTGAACGTAGTGAAGCATCTCGAAAAAGTCTCTTGCAAAGTCCCAGCGCGGGATCCTTCACGATGTTCAGGATGACAGAGACCTCTGGGTAAACAGCTATATTATTACCCTAACTAATGTGTCGTGTCATTGTTGTTGATGATTACGGCAAAGGTGTGTATGGTGCCGTCGCTTAGCACTATGGTGCCTATATGTGTGCCGTGGGTGACTTTTTCTCTGATGGGCACACGGCTGGGATCAGTGGCGGTGCCGTCGATGAAGTCGCCACTCACGGTGGCACCATTAGGGATGCCTATGTAGGGAGTGAGGTCTATTGTCTGACCTGCCTGGGCGGTGATGGTAGCGGTGGCGTAGGAGTGGTGACGTATCTTCTCCAGTTCGTCGCGCAGATTGACGGCCACATGGGGGTAATCGGCAGCCTTGTTGTTGGTCTCATCGTACTCGCCATGAGTGTGCATAAATATTTGAGGCGAGGTGGAGTAGCCCGTTTCGATTTTTGGACCCCAGGGAATCATGGCTGCTCCGCCCTTGGGCTCGATATATTTCCACGTTGAGGTGCGTAGGGTGAGCGTATGGTTCTGTGCCATACCTATAGCATAGGGACGTCCAGTTTCATCGGTTCCGAGCCAAGCGCCCATTTGCTGGGGATGACCGTCGGGCGAGAGGGCATCACCGTTGCTGACTCCTATGAGAGAGGCCATGATGTCGAGAAAGTCGATCTGTGACACCAGCGCGTCCTTTACGGCTGCCTCCCGGATGACAGCTGGCCAGTGCACGATAAAGGGTACGCGGGTGCCACCCTCATAAGCGCTGTACTTGCCGCCACGCAGACCTGCCGTGGGCGAGTGGTTGCCTACCAACTCCTCGGCCTGGTCTACATAGCCGTCGTCGAGCACGGGACCATTGTCGCTGGTGAGGATGATGAGGGTGTTATGGAGTAGTCCCTCTGACTCGAGGGCGTTAATAATCTCGCCTACGCTCCAGTCGAACTGTACGATGGCGTCACCACGTAGACCCATCTGGCTCTTGCCTCTGAATCGTGGGTGAGGGAAGCGGGGCACATGCACGTCGTTGGTGGCAAAGTACATGAAGAAGGGGGTGCCAGCCTGCTCCTTAATGAAGTTGACGGCATGTCGGGTGATGCTGTCGGCAATGTTTTCATCTTTCCAAAGGGCAGTGCCGCCACCTTTCATATAGCCTATGCGACCAATGCCATTGACGATAGCCCCATCGTGGCCATGAGAACTCTTGAGATTGTAGAGTAGCTCGGGGTTATTGCGTCCAGTGGGTTCACCTTCAAAGTTCTTGTTGTAGTTGACATGTATAGGTGCCGAGGGGTCGTAGTTGGCTACGCTGCTGTTCTCTATGAATACGCAGGGTACCCTATCGGCAGTGGCTGCCATGATGTAGGAGTAGTCAAACCCGATGTCGGGTAAGGCGGGTGTGATGGCTTTGTTCCAGTCCTGCTGACTGGTCTTGGCACCGAGGCCGAGGTGCCACTTGCCAAAGGCTGCCGTGATGTATCCTGCCTCTTTGAATACATCGGCTACGGTATACTGGTCGGGAGATATGATCATAGCCGCATCACCTGCTGCCACATCGGTGCCCTGCTTTCGCCACGGATATTCACCCGTGAGCAACGAATAGCGCGAAGGGGTGCTGGTGGAGGCTACGGCATGGGCATTGGTGAAGCGCAAACCCTGTTCGGAGAGGCGGTTCACATGAGGGGTCTCGACACCTATGGCGCCATAGCATTCGAGGTCACCCACGCCTAAGTCGTCGGCATAGATCATCACTACGTTGGGGCGGATCGGTCGTGTGTCGGAGGTGGCTTCTTGAGCAAGGAGAGCACCCGGAAGGGATGCCAGTGAGAGGAGCCCTACATTCGTATGCTTCATAGCTTTGTTGTTTATATTATGAGGCAAAGATACAATAATCTTTTGGATATTAATAATCTGTTTTGATTTTATAAAAAAGAGCTGACAATGGGGAGTGTTACTAATATGGTTTTCTAAACGATGTTTCTGAACGACGACTATATTGTTTTCTTATTTGTTTGTTTATTCAATCACTTATTTGTATCTTTGCCGTGTAATTAAGTAAAATGGTATGACTATGTTTACCCAAGAAGACGAATTGTTATTTGCAAAAAGAGGGGTCACAGAGGCTCAAGTAATGGAACAGTTGGAATGCTTCAAGAAAGGCTTCCCCTATCTTTCGCTCGATGGACCTGCCTCTGTTACTGGTGGAATAGTAAAAGCTGATGAGAAAGTCTTGAAAGAGGCTACAACTCAGTGGAATGAATATTTGGAATCGAATCACTGTATCGTGAAGTTTGTACCTGCATCGGGTGCTGCCAGCCGCATGTTCAAGAACTTGTTTGAATTCCTTACTGGTGGACACGACGAACCCGTGACGGACTTTGAGCATGTGTTCTTCGATCACATAGAGTTCTTCGGATTCTATACCGCACTCAATGAGACGTGTAGCAAGTTGTATGGCAAAGATATCCATGCGCTAATGGAGGAGGGCCAACACAGACAGGTGGTAGCGGCATTGCTCAATCCTGAGGGACTTAACTTCGGTCAGTTGCCCAAGGGACTCTTGCTTTTCCATCTCTACGCTGATGGTACAGTGCGCACTCCGCTCGAAGAGCATCTCGTAGAGGGAGCGCTCTATGCGCAGGATGAGAATAAGAATGTACACGTACACTTCACCGTATCGCCCGAACATCGTGAGCTGTTCAAGGCTCGTGTAGATGCTGTAGTGGCTCGTTATGAGGAGGAATTTGGCGTGAAGTACGATATCACCTTCACTGAGCAGAAGGCCAGTACAGACACTATTGCTGCAGATAAGGACAACAACCCCTTCCGCGATACTGATGGTAGCCTCGTGTTCCGTCCCGGTGGTCATGGCGCACTCATCGAGAACCTCAACGACCTCGATGCCGACGTCGTATTCATCAAAAACATCGACAATGTGGTTCCCGACCGCTTGAAGGAGGATACCGTCACCTATAAGAAGTTGCTTGCTGGTGTGCTTGTGACATTGCAGGCACAAGCCTTCGACTATCTGCGCCGCCTTGATGAGGGCAATTGCACCGATGAGGAGTTGCAGGAGATGGTCGAATTCCTTGAGAACAAACTGTATTGTAAGCATCCCGCCATCGAAACGCTAAAGGGTGATGTGCTCGTGGCATACTTGAAGAAGAAGCTTAACCGTCCTATGCGCGTTTGTGGCATGGTACAGAATGTGGGCGAACCTGGTGGAGGCCCGTTCCTTGCCTACAATGCCGATGGTACCGTATCCTTGCAGATTCTCGAGAGTTCGCAGATTGATATGGACAATCCTGTGAAGAAGGCCATGTTCCTCGAAGGTACACACTTCAATCCCGTAGATCTCGTGTGTGCCATCAAGAACTACAAAGGTGAGAAATTTGATTTGCCCAAGTTTGTAGACAAGTCTACCGGATTCATCTCGTCGAAGTCGAAGGGTGGCCGTTCACTCAAGGCTCTGGAGCTCCCTGGTTTGTGGAATGGTGCGATGAGCGATTGGAACACAATCTTCGTTGAAGTACCCCTCACCACCTTTAATCCGGTGAAAACGGTCAACGACCTCTTGCGTGACCAACATCAAAAGTAGGAATCTGCCCTTTAAAAAAGTGGATAAAAAGAGACAAGTGATGCGAAAGAGTATTATAACATTGGGAGTAATCGGTTATATTCTTGCTGGTTGTACCAACAAAGCTCAAGAGACCAACACAATGTGTGAACAGCAAGAGAACCAAGTGATAAATACAATTATGGAGCGCCGTAGCATACGAAAATATAAACCGCAAGCTGTGGAGCGCGACAAAATGGATATTATCCTCAAATGTGGAATCAATGCTCCTAATGGACAGAATAAGCAGTCGTGGGAGGTGCGCGTAGTAGATAATCCTGAATTGATGGAGGCTATGAAGGAGGCGATGGCCAAGGGACATCCCGATATGAGTCCGGAGATGGTAAAAGGATGTTTCCGTGGAGCACCGACTATGGTTTTTATCGCTCGTGACAAGTCGTATGACTTCTCTGCATATGATTGCGGACTGATGGCTGAGAATATGGTATTGTCGGCATGGTCTATGGGTGTTGGTTCTATCTGTCTCGGTAGCCCGGTGCGTTTTCTTACCGATAACGCAGAGTGTGTGCCCTTCTTGGAGAAGTTGGCTTTCAGTGATGGCTACGAACTGTGCCTTTGTGTCGGTTTCGGATATCCGGATGAGAGCCCTGAGGCCAAGCATCGCGAGTGGAACAAGGTGAAATACATTGATTGAATATTGCATATTGGGGTAGATGGATATCTGCCCCAATATCATAATATTATCTAGGTATGAACAGAAATATGCTTTTACCTGTTGCCTCATTGCTTGTTGCACCGACTCTGTATGCACAGCAGGCAACACAGCCTAATATTGTGTTTATATTGGCCGACGATCTCGGCTACGCCGATTTGTCGTGCTATGGCAATGCTTATATACAAACACCCGTGATTGACGGCTTGGCCGACACGGGAATGCGCTTTACCCGCTGCTATGCCGGATCGGCTGTGAGCTCTCCATCACGTTGTACGTTGATGACGGGTAAGCATACGGGACACTCTACGATACGCGATAATTTTGTCAAGGCTGGCGGAATAGAGGGAAAGAAGGGTGAGCAGACCATCCGTCGTATGCATATATTACCCACTGACACTACGGTGGCTGACGTTTTGCGTGCTGCCGGGTATCGCACCTGCTTGGTGAACAAGTGGCATCTTGATGGATTCAACCCCGAGGCTACGCCGCTCAATCGTGGGTTTGATGAGTTCTACGGCTGGCTCATCAGTACGGCTCATTCCAACTCGCCATATTACTATCCATACTATCGCTTTAGTGGAAGAGAGCTTGTTCATATCGAGGCCAACAAAGATGGAGCACATGCTGTGCATAATACAGATTTGTCGACCGACGAAGCTATAGACTTTGTACGACGCAACCGGGACAATCCTTTTTTCCTGTATCTGGCTTACGATGCTCCCCACGAGCCCTATAATATAGATGAGACACACTGGTATAGCGGCACGCCGTGGGATGCCAATACGCAACGCTATGCTTCGTTGATTACGCATATGGATCGCGCTATTGGACGTCTGCTTAGCGAACTCGACACTCTGGGACTGCGCGACAATACACTAATCATCTTTGCTTCGGATAATGGTGCGGCCCGCCAAGCACCTCGTGAACTCCTGCGCTGCGTGGGCGACTTGCGCGGCATGAAGGCGCAGTTGTATGAGGGGGGATTGCGCGTGCCCTTTATCGTTAATATGCCGGGGGTAATACCTGCCGCAACGATAGATGAACGTATATGGTTCCCCGATGTGATGCCTACGCTGGCTGCTATAGCGGGAGCAGAGGAGCATCTTCCCCAATCACTGGATGGAGTAAACATTGCGCCTCTCTTCTATGGAGACTCTATGTCTGTGGATATGGACGAGCGCTTGATGTATTGGGAGTTCCCAGGCAAGCAACGTGCTGTTATACGTGGAGAGTGGAAGGCTGTTTCTGTAAAGCAAGGTACTCCGTTGGAACTCTATCACATAACTACAGACCCCAACGAGACGACTGACTTGTCAAAAGTGTATCCTAAAATAGTGACAGAACTTAATCTGCTGATGAAGATGGAACACGCCGTTTCTCCCAACTTTCCGGAATAGGGTAGTGGGGGACATCGTTTTGTGAAAGGATTGGATTTATTGTTGTCGCTGCCCGAATACCATAGAACCGATACGTATAATGGTGCTTCCTTCCTCTATTGCTATAGGGTAGTCGTCAGTCATACCTTCTGAGATTTGGCAGAATGAGGGGGTGTCAGCAAAGTAGGCAGATTTGAGTTCATCGAAGAGTTGCTTTATCTGACGGAATTCGCTGCGTACCTGTTCCATGTCATCAGTGTTGCTCCCCATAGCCATCAATCCTACGATACGTACATGCTGTAATTCACGCCACGGCTCGGTTGCCAGCAGTTGACGACACTCGTCCATGGTGAGGCCATATTTGGTTTCCTCCTGTGCTATGTGTATTTGGAGCAGACAATCGATAGTGCGATTGTGTCTGGAGGCATGCTTGTCTATTTCGCGTAGCAGTCGGAATGAGTCTATTGCATGTACGAGGCTGACAAACGATGCCATATATTTTATCTTGTTGGTTTGCACATGCCCCGTGAAGTGCCATTCTATATCTTTGGGCAGTATGGCTGCTTTGGCGGCCATCTCTTGTATGTGATTTTCACCAAACATGCGCTGTCCAGCATCGTAGGCTTCTTGAAGTGCTTCGATAGGCTGATACTTGGAGATAGCCAACAAACTCACCCCCTCGGGGAGTGAGTTGTGTAGAAACTGTATGTTGTCAGCAATGGACATGAGGCTTAGGCGTCGAGATCGGCTCTGTAAGGGTATACATCCATAATCATGGTCTCGGTGACTGCTGCAATCTCGTAATCACCGAGAGTTCCTTTCATGTTCTCGTCGAGGTACTTTATGGCCTCACGCAGGTCGCCTGCCTGTACGAGGCTATATGAACTACTCTTTTTCTCGGCACCGCTCTTCTCGTCGATGGTGATGTAGGAAAGTTTGCACTTGAACCACTTATCGGCACTTTCAAGATCGCAGTAGTATACATCGCTGAACTTGACTGGCTTAATGCCTGTAATCTCAAACTCTCCGCTCATGAAAGGACGAATCTCTTCGAGAAAACGCTTTTCTGCTTCTGTGAAGGAGAGGGCATCTACGAGATAGGTCTCTGTAACGGGTTTCTCAAGGCCATTCTCCATGGTCTTTACATATTTTACCTTGCATTCAAACCATTTATTCATCATAATCGTATGTGTATTGTATATCTGTTATTATTTATTGTCTATAGTGTGGAGTATAAGCGATGTGGCTCCAAGGGTTATGATTGTGCCATCTTCAATGCGCACTTGGTCTTTCGGACCTAATATCTCATTCATAACGAAGGTACCTGTAATGCTGTCATTGTCACGCAAGGTATAGATGAGGTTTCCGGCTTTTCCTCGTTTCACGTTGAGTATGCAGTGGCGACGATCCATGCTGGGATCATTGGTCTCGATGGGGATATGAATGTTATCCCCCTTATTGCGACGTCCGATGATGTTATCGCCCAGATGTAATGCATGTTCTTGACGGAAACCGAAGACATTCTCTACAGCCACGATGCTACCTACAGCCTCACGCTGCTCCTCTTCAGATAGGGTGGTGGTTTTATTCTCTTCCTTCTGTAAGGCACGCAGTTTGCTTACTCCTATGCGTATTCCGAATTGCTTTTGGCAGTTTTCACACACAAAAACGAGGGATTGTCCCTCGGTATATTTAGTTTCGTCAAACTGGATGAAATGGTCACACTTAGGACAGCGAACTCTTTTCATAACATAAATAGATGTAATAGAAAGTATTAATCACGAACGGCAAGCAGCCATGCGTTTTGAAAATTCTCGTTTAGGCGAAGTGTCTTTAGATATTCGTTGGCCTCGTCCTTATCCGTAAATTGCATGAGGGAAATGCGTATGCGGTCGTCTTTCTCTACAAGAGATACGTTAGTATAGCCTTTACTCATATATTGGTTTAATGTTTCTTCGGCACCACGACGATTGGGGAGACTGGCCACGATAATGTGATATGTCTTTTCTATGTTGTTCAGTACAGGTGCTGGAGAAGATGGTGTGATGGTCTCGGCTATCGTTGGTTCAGCAGCCATTTGGATTGGGGTAGCAATAGAATCTTCAGTAACGTTTTCTTGTGTATTCTCTAATGCTAAGGGGGCAACTGCTATAGGTTCTTCTGCTATCGTGATAGCGATGTTGACTGTGTCTATGGTGGTGGGATTTTCTATGGTCTCTTTTTGCGGAGTGGCAATGGTGGTATTTACGATTTCTTTCAATCGTAATGAGGCTATGTCGGTCGGTTTATTGAATCCGATAGGCATAGATACCATGAGTAGCAGGAGGAATATGGCTGCAGTAGACAATATCTGCTGTATAGTTCTTTTGTGGATATGCAAATCAATCGTCTTCTCCGTTTGGGTAATGATAGATGACGTACGTTGTGCTCCGTCAGCGGCCAGCAGCAGAGCCAAATCCTTGATGGCAAATGCTCCCAAACCGAAATGTTGTGGCGAAGCAACTCCCGAGGTTTCGGGAATAAACTGTATCGACTGGTGTATGTCCTGCTTAAGAGTGCCGATACGAGGTAGGGTAACTATACCTTCTTCATCCAACACATCGCGTAGCTGGTCCATCGCAACATCAATCATGTAGTTGGCTCTCGCGTAGTCTACGCTATAGCTTTTCATATAGCTTTGTGCCAACACACCGTCGTTTATTGTAATGGCGGCATTGAAGCTAATACTCCGTGATGGAGGATAGTACAATTGCTCCTCCTTTACGTAGTAAGCGGGTATGGTCTGTGCAATAAAACCACCGAAGCCTGGCAATATCACGCAGTCGTTATCGCGCAATAACAGATCGATATGTCGAACCAAAGTTTTCATTTACGACACAAAATTAATGTAAACCTAATGAAATACCAAATATCAAGGAGAGAAAGTGGAGAAATATTTGTCTTTTTGGAGTGGGTTTTTGTTAATTCTACTTTATAAATGACAATAATAAGGATGTTGTCTAATGTGGTATTTGTTATTGTAATTGCTATATTGTCTTCTTAAATATGACAAACTTATATGTGGGAATTTTTCACCTATTATATATGGCATTCTTTGCAAAAGTTAAAGAGAACATTATTAAAAAGTCCCCAGTCGGCACTTTTTTCAACATATTTTTGCATATTCAATGGGGAAAGCGTACATTTGTAGCCAATAAACCTACGGCTACATCAATTACGATGTGTTGTATAAAAACCATTTTATGAAAAAAACCTTAGTAGATTTGTTCGAAGAATCGGTACGCAAGTACCCGAACAACACATTCCTTTTAGAAAAAACCAACAAAGTATTTGAGCCCACTACCTATAAAGAGGTACAGCAGAAGGTATATCAGCTTGGTGCAGGCCTCCAGGCGCTCGGCGTCAAGAAGGGCGACAACATGGCGCTCCTCAGCGAGGGTCGCAACATGTGGGTCATCGGTGAGCTGGCTATGTTCTATGCTGGTGCCACCAACGTACCCTTGTCTATCAAGCTCGAAGAGAGCAACGACCTTATGTTCCGTCTCCTCCATGGTGACGTGAAATATATCATGGTATCGGGTACTCAGCTCAAGAAGGTACGCCTTATCAAGGATAAGCTCCCTGCCGTAGAGAAAATTATCGTTTTCGATGCGCAGGACAAGTACGAAGAGCGTGAGGTTGCCCTTACCGAAGTGCAATCATTGGGCGATGAGTGGCTCAAGACCCACACGATGGAAGAGTTCCTCGCCGTGGGACAGTCTCTTCAGAACGATGATATCGCTACCATCACCTACACCAGCGGTACCACTGCCGACCCCAAGGGTGTAGTGCTCACACACCGCAACTACACCGCCAACGTGGAGCAGTCATGCACACTCATCAATATTGACCAAACTTGGCGTACCCTTATCATCCTGCCCCTCGACCACTGCTTCGCACACGTTGTAGGCTTCTACATCATGATGTCGCGCGGTGCCGCTGCCGCTACCGTACAGGTGGGTCGCACAGGAGCCGAGACCTTGCGTAACATTCCTATCAACATCAAGGAGGTTCGCCCCCACTTCATCCTCAGCGTACCCTCATTGGCCAAGACCTTCAAGAAGAATATTGAGGGCAACATCAAGAAGAAGGGTGCTATGACCGAGCGCCTCTTCCAGTGGGGTATGGCCATCAACCAGTGCTACTTTGGCGACAGCAGCCTCGACCCCAAGGGTCTGCGTGCATTGCTCAAGCCCCTCGTATGGTTGTTCGACAAGGTCATCTTCTCTAAGGTGCGCGAGGCCTTCGGTGGCGAAATCAAGTTCTTCGTCGGTGGTGGCGCGCTGCTCGACAAGGACCTTCAGAAGTTCTACATCGGTGTACGCATGCCTATGTTCCAGGGCTACGGCTTGTCAGAGGCTACGCCCGTAATCTCATCCAATGGTCCTGATCTCTACCGCTTCGGCTCGAGCGGTAAGCTTGTGAAGCCCATCGAGCTCAAGATTTGTGACGCTGACGGCAAGGAGCTGCTCACAGGTGAGCTCGGCGAAATCGTGGTACGTGGTGAGAACGTGATGAAGGGCTACTGGAAGAACCCCGAATCTACCGCCGACACCGTACGTGACGGATGGCTCTATACTGGCGACCTCGGCTACATGTCTGAGGAGAACCTTCTCTATGTGAAGGGTCGTTTCAAGAGCTTGCTCATCTCTAGCGACGGTGAGAAGTATAGCCCCGAAGGCATCGAAGAGGCATTCGTAGAGCACTTGCCTACTGTAGACCAGGTAATCCTCTATAACAACCAGTCTCCCTATACCATCGCACTGCTCGTGCCCAACAAGGAGAACATCCGCACCAAGCTCAAGGAGCAGGGCCTCGACCTCACCACTGAGGAGGGTCGCAAGGCAGGCGTACAGGTTATCGAGGCCGACATCGCCCGCTTCAAGAAGGGCGGTGACTTGGCAGAGCTCTTCCCCGACCGCTGGTTGCCCAGCACCTTCGCTGTACTTCCCGAGGCATTCACCGAGCAGAATGGTATGATGAACAGCACCATGAAGATTGTGCGTGGTAAGATCGAGAAGGCATACGCTGACCGCATCGAGGCACTCTACACTCCCGAAGGCAAGAGTTGCCTCAACGACAAGAACCTCGAGTCATTGAAATAAGATACCTACCAATTAGAATAAAAGAAGAGGGATGCATCATGATGAGATGTGTCCCTCTTTTTCTTGGCTCTCTCTTAGATAATAATTTCGCCTTATGTTATCGTGTAATTTTCTAAAACTCAACTAATAGACGTGCGTTGAGTCGTGTGCCCGTAAGGTAGTTGGGTACGGCATAACGATGGTTTCCGGTGTCTGTAATCCAGTAGTATGAGTTGACATTCTTAATGCCGAGTAGGTTGAAAGCATCTAGACCGAGCCATACATTGCGGAAGTGACGCTGCCAACCATAGGTGATGGTATGTTTCTCGTTGTTGACAAGGCGATAACTCATGCCGATATCTACACGACGGTAGGCTGGAGCACGGAAGACAAGTCGCTCGCGACCCGAGTGAGGAGGCCCGAAAGGCAATCCATTGGCATAGACTGCACGAAGGTTCATCTGCCAACGATCCGAGCCTGGGAAATAATCGGTAAGACAGAACGAGAGGTTGAGTCGTTGGTCTGTGGGACGTGGGTACCACTTGCCGTCAATCTTTTCCTCGGTGCGCATGATAGAGGCTGTGAACCAAGAGTCAGTGCCCGGGATGAATTCACCGAAGAATTTCAAGTCGAGTCCCGCAGCATAGCCTGAGGCGCAGTTTTCTCCGTAATAGGTAAGACGTACATTGTTTACATTATAGGGGATGAGGTTTGAGAGTGCCTTGTAGTAAACCTCGCTGGTGAATTTGAAGGGTCGGTCCCACATGCGGAACTGATAGTCCATGGCTCCTACCACCTGTATGGAACGTTGTGACTTGATGTCTTGGTTGAGTTTTACATACGATGATCCGCCAGCTTGCACTGTATCGCGATACTCCTTATAGAAAGGACTTTGGTAATATACGCCTGTGGCAAGACGGAAAGTGAACTGCTCATTAGCTTTGGGGATGAAGCCCACCGATAGGCGAGGTGAAAGGAGTGGCTCGTCGTTCCATGTCCAATATGAGAAGCGTGCACCGCCATTGATGGTAAAAAGCCCCACATTTGTATGACGTCGCCAAGTGTCTTGAATGAAGGCTGACAGTCGATAGTTGTACACATTGTTCTGTGAACGCAGATTGTAGATGAGCTCAATGCGTTCACCCGTATGAGGCAGTGAGTAACCTGCCGAGTCGCGCATCTCCCATTCGTTGATGTCATCGGCAATCTGCTCCAACTTGTATTCGATACCCCATTGCAGTTCATGCTGCTCTATGGTATGCTTGCCGTTTAATGCTGCTGATGCCACCGATGCAGTGAGGTAGTTGCGGGCATGCTCCATATAGGTGCCTACCCCCATATTCTTTTCCTCATCCACATCATTGAGCCAGTATTGGCTGATGATGTCAAAGGTTTCCTGCTCATCGGTACGGTAGGCTGACAGATTGAATGATAGTGAATGGTTAGTGGCGGGAGTATGAGTGAGGTTGAATGCGCCAAACCAAGTACGAAACATATCTTCTTCTTGTCCACCAAAGTATACCTTAAACTCCTTTACGTCTTCCAACGTTCCGAACGAAGTGTTGCGGTCTGATGGTCTGAAGCGGTACTTGTTTTGCGAGATATTACCAATGAATCCCACTTCCCACAGTTTGGATAATTGGTAGGTGAGATAGGTCTGATAGTCTACAAACGTAGGTGTATACTCACCCTGTGTGTCGAGTGTGCCGAGCAAGTATTGGCTGGTCTTGTAGCGCAGACTGTGTGTCATGCTCCACTTGTCTTCCTTGCCTATACCTATATATATATTGGCACCTAACAAACTTGTCGATAAGCTGCTCTCTATACTTGTGGGGCGACGGTAGGTGATATCAAGCACGCTGCTCATCTTGTCGCCGTAGCGAGCTTCGAAACCACCCGATGAGAAACCAATGTTCTCTACCATGTCGGGGTTGATGAACGATAGTCCTTCTTGTTGTCCGGCACGGATAAGAAGCGGACGGTACACTTCGATGCCATTGACATATACCGAATTTTCGTCGTAGTTACCTCCACGCACATTGTAAGTTGATGACAGTTCGTTAGTATTGCTCACTCCGGCCTGTGTGGCGATGAACGACTCTACCGAGCCGCCTGAAGCATCAGGCATCAAGCGTGCTTTTTTCTGCGATAGGTGTTGCATGGTACCCGTCTGTCGTCGTGTCTCGCGTATGGTTACTCCCTGTAGGGCTGTGTTAGAGTGGGGGAGCATGATATCCATCGTGATTACCCCAGTAGGCTTATATAGGATGCGTCTTCGTGTTTGGTGTCCTATCATGGAGAAACTAATCTCCACCGTGTCGGCAGTAGCAATGGCAATCGAATATTCTCCTTTGAGGTTGGTTGTGGTACCCTTCGTTTGGCGTGCCACCCAAATATTGGCGATTTCTATGGGACTACCCGTCTCGTCAGTAATGAGCCCTTTGATGGTAGCACCGCTTGTCGGTGTGCTCTCTTGTGCGTAGAGCATACCGGTAATAAGGCCCAATAACAATGTGATTATAGCTACCTTTTTCATATATATATATTATAACGTGAAAAAAAGGCAAAGCGTATATGTGTGTGTCTTTTTTTTATTATGAGCTCTCGATGGATAATAGACACGAAAAGATTTGATAATTAAAAATAAAAGTTAAAGTTCGTGCAAAATATGTATTTTTTGTAGATAATTACTGATAAACTGAAATATTGGTTGTATTTTTGTAAACAAATAATTTTACAGGAAAATAGTTGTTATCCAATGTTTGGTGGCAGAGATTTAGTGCTGTCGTGTGTGGCAGCAATGGGGTTTCTTACGTCGTGCTCATCTAATGAGAGTGGGACGTTGCCTATATATCCCATCGAACGTATGGTATATGAGGATGTACTCGCTATAGATGGACATACCGAATCGGTGAATTCTATAAATATAAATTGTCCCTCCGAGGTGGATGGTACCATTATCAGTATAGTAGAAACGGGGACTTTGGTAAAGGAAGGGGATGTGGTATGCGTTATTGAGGACGTAAACATTGCAGACAACTATGATCGCTTGGTACTCAACTTGGAATCAGCACAAGCCGAATTGGAGAAATTAAAAGCTTCGCAAGAGTTGGAGTTTGCACTACTTGAAGCACAGGTAAGAAACAATGATACAGAAGCAATGTTGGCTGAGTCTGATTCTTTGCAGATGCTATATATGAGTCCTATGGAACAGCGTACAAAAGAACTGCAATTGGAGCGTGCGGCTATAGAACGAACTCGATTACTTAAGAAATTGGAGGCGACAAAGGTGATGCATAAAACCGATGTGATGCGTATCGAGAAAAAAATAAAACGTATAGAACGACGTTTAGAAACTGAGCGTGAGAAAAAAGAATCACTGACGATACGTGCTCCGAAGGAAGGCATTGTCATGCGTGGCAGACGATGGCCCTGGAGTGATGAGACATGGACCATTGGTGACAATATTTGGAATGGTCGCGTGGTAGTGACATTGCCGGATTTTGATAACATGAAGGTACTCATCTATGCTCAAGAAACGGAATATAAGCGGTTGCAAATAGGTGACTCGGTAATGTATACCTTTGATGCTTTGCCTGATAATCGCGGATGGGGACGTATCACGAAAATGGCTTCGGTAGGACAGACTCGTATTGAAGGTTCGCAAATGAAAACATTCGAAATCGAAGCTTCAATAGATTCATTATTAGTTCCCGTAGAACCAGGGCTTAGCGTACGATGTCATATTTATATTAAGCAGATTCCCGATACGATAGTGGTACCTACCATCAGTGTTTTTGACAAAGATTCCCTCAAAGTGGTATATGTGAAAAAAGGTCGTCAGTATGAAGAACGTGAGGTAACACTTGGTATCAGTTCACCCAAGATGACTGTCATTGCTGGCGGTTTAAACGAAGGAGAACAGATAGCCTTGATACGGCCTAGAAAAGATTGAAATTAGAAGTTATCTTATTGTGATATAATAATATGAATAGAATAAAATTTACAGAATCATTTGCAATGCTTCTGCTTGTGGCAGGTATACTGGGAGCTTGTAATAAGAAAGCAACGTTACAAGTACCTGAAGCAAAAGTAGTGCGAGGAACTTTCTATATAGACATCTATGAAGAGGGTGAGATTGAAGCAATAAACTCAATCAATATCTCTTCGCCCAATATTCCATGGCGATTTGGCAATCTTAAGATATCCAATATCGTAACCGATGGGTCCGAGGTGAAATCTGGTGATACTCTTATCACTTTTGATCCCTCTGAGGTACGTAAAGCAATACTTGATTACGAAGATCGTCTTATCGTAAGTAACGCTGAGTTGGAAAAAATGCTGGCACAACATGAGTTGGAGATGGAAGAACTCAATGCTGATTATGAGGTAACACGCATATCGCATGAAATCACTCGTATGCAATTAGAGTCAGCATCTCACGAAAGTGATATTAAACGTCGAGAAATAAAACTTAACCTTGATAAAGCAGACATATCGCTTGATCGTGCCAAGGAACAAATCGAGAACCGTCGCAAGATACAGATTGAGGAGGTGAAACAGAAACGCCTCTCCATCCGTCAGGATGAAGAACGCTTGGAGGAGGCATACGCAACGCTCAATAAACTCTTCGTCATTGCTCCAGCTCCTGGTATTGCTATTATTTCACAGAATTGGAGCACTGGCAATAAGTTTCAATTAGGTGATCAGTGTTGGTCGTCGCAACAGCTTATCCAATTGCCCGACCTTTCCACCCTCAAGGCTAAAGTCAATATTAACGAAGTGGATATATCTAAAATAACGAAGGGTCTTAAGGTTCAGATTCGTCCCGACGCTTTCTCGGATAGCACATTCACCGGTTATGTGGCTACAGTGGCAAATTTGGCACAGAATAAAGACAACAAGTCTAATATTAAGGTCTTTCCTGTTGAAATCATCATAAACGAATACAACAAGAATCTACTGCCTGGTCTTACGGTTAGCTGCCGTATCATCGTAGATGAAATCTCTGATGTGAATTACATTCCTTTAGAAGCATTGCATGTGGAGGGTGACAAAAGCTATGTTTACAGGAAATCAATAAATAACTACGATAAAGTTGAGGTGCAGACAGGTCCTACCAACTCAGACTATGTCATTATTGAATCGGGTCTTGAAAAGGGGGACAAGGTAGCTCTCATTGATCCTGCGACATTGGAAAATAAGGAAGGTGTAAAAGAAGAGAAGAAGAAATGAGACATGTAGCCAAACTATTGCTTATCTCACTGCTTGTTGCCTGTGAGGAAGGAATTTTTGATAGCGATAAGGTGATTGATGTGGAGCAACGTACTATCGTAGAAACTGGTGAACTTTCTGCTGTACGTACCAAAGCTTTTGTGATGCCTCGTTTCGGACGCTTTGGGTCGTTTCGTATCATTGGGCTTGCCGAACATGGTAAAGTGATACAAACTGGCGACTCTGTTATTCAACTCGATCCTGCTGACGTAACTAAATATATTGTTGATCGTGAAACCGCTTTGGAATCACAATTGGCCTCACTCGAGAAAATGCTTGTGAACCAAGAAAATCGCGATAGCCAAGCAGAATCAACCATCAAGTCTGAACTTGCGACCTATGAGTTACGCAAACTTACCTATGAAGCTGCCCAATTTGAATCGGAACGCACGAAGAGAATTAAAGAATTAGAATTTCAGCAAGCAACTATCCAACTCAATCTTGCCAAACGGCGTCTCGAACTAAATGCAATCATTAATGAAAACGATCTGAAAATACAACAGATACGTGTAGAGCAGATAAAGAAGGATATACAGGATGCCTACGATATTATTCCCCAATTGACAATACGTAGTACCATCCCTGGCATTTTTCAGATCACTCGTAATCATCGAACCGGACAACTGCTTAAAATCGGTGATGAGGTTTGGCGTGGTAATACAATGGCAAGCGTGCCCGATCTTTCATGGATGAAGGTCGAGACGCAGATTAATGAGAATGACTTTCTACGTATCAAAGAGGGTGATACAGTACTTGTTCGTCTCGATGCACTTCCTGAGGTTGCTTTTGAAGGACGTATTGCTGATATAGGCCTTTTCTGTCATCCCAAAGATTATAATAAACCTCGTCAGAAAGTGTTTGATGTAGAGGTTCGATTGCTCGTATCAGACGAACGTTTGAAACCTGGCATGACTGTCAGTTGCGAATTTCTGCCAAACAATAATATATAATTGATCTCGAAAATACAGAAAAGATAAAACACTAAATGGAATACAGCGAAAACATTAAAGTAGCTTGGCAAGGTCTTACAGATCATAAGTTCCGATCATTTCTCACGATGCTGGGTATCATCTTCGGCGTAGCTTCGGTGATTGCCATGCTCTCGATAGGTGAGGGGGCAAAACGTGAAGCCATTGCTAAGTATCAGGATCTAGGTGTAAATAATATCATCGTACGCGAGAAAGACATGAGTGACGAAGAACTGGAAGAGGTGCGTACGAAGTTTTCACCAGGTTTATCATTGCGCGATGCCGAGGTTATACGTGAGATAGTGCCAGGAATAAGCCGTATAGCTGCACAGGCTGAGATTAATGCCGAAGTGAAGTATGCTAGTCAATCTGTGAAGTCATCAATAATCGGTGTGACTCCCGAATTTTACGATATCCTCAACTATAAGATAAGGGAGGGTGAGTTTATTACAGATATTCATTATAGTAGCAAACAGAAAATTTGTGTCTTGGGAGCTGGCATAGCCTACACACTCTTTCAAAAAGATGATCCAGTGGGCAAGATGGTTAAGATTGAGGATCAATGGTTAGAGGTGGTAGGTGTACTGGAATCTAAAGCGCTTTTTACCGAGACTGTAGGAGAGCTTGCGGCACGCGATCTCAACACCGATGTGTATGTGCCATTATCCATGTTTCTCGACCGTTTCTCACGTGAAAATGTGCTTGAGAGCGAAATTCAGCAACTTACTATTCAGGTGGAAAATTCTGATCGACTGATGGAAACTTCTGCCTTGATTAGCGAAATTGTACGTCGTCATCATTTCAACAATGAAGACTATGGTATTGTTATTCCGCTTGAACTTCTGAAACAGGAGGAAAAAGAGCGTCAAATCTACAATTTCCTTTTAGGCGCGATTGCAGCCATTTCGCTCATTGTGGGTGGTATCGGTATTATGAACATCATGCTGGCTACAGTAATGGAACGTACCCGAGAAATTGGTATACGCCGTGCCATCGGAGCACGCAAGAGTGATATTATGGGACAATTTGTCACAGAAGCTGTCGTAATCAGTATTGCAGGGGGACTCATTGGTGTAGTTTTAGGAGTGTCGCTTTCACTTCTCGTATCGGTGTTTACCGATGTCAGCACATATATCCGTCTGTATAGTGTGATCATTGCCTTTGCTTTTTCCGTTGTTGTCGGTGTTGTATTCGGCTATCTTCCGGCCAAGAATGCTGCCAACCTCAAGCCTGTAGATTCTATACGATACGAATAATATAGATTCACAATTTATGTTGAATTGTAATAACATACATTGTAGAGTAAACTATCAATAGCAAAAAATATGAATCTGATAGAAATAGACCATATCACCAAACGTTATGAAATGGGGGACAATGTTGTGATGGCCCTACAAGACGTGAGTCTAACAATTAAGCAAGGAGAGTATCTCAGCATAATGGGGCCTTCTGGTTCAGGCAAGAGTACCTTTATGAATATACTCGGTTGTCTTGATACCCCCTCAACAGGCGAATACAAGTTCCGCGGAGTCGATGTGAGTCGTCTTGATGACGACGAACTCTCAGCCATGCGTAATAAGGAAATTGGTTTCGTTTTTCAGAATTTCAACCTCCTACCCAAGCTTGATGCTGTGCAGAATGTAGAACTTCCCTTAGCTTATGCTGGTGTACCGGCTTCTGAACGCCGTGAACGTGCCATACGAGCTCTAGAACGCGTGAAGCTTGCCGACCGTATGTATCACAAGCCTAGCGAACTCTCTGGAGGTCAGCGTCAGCGTGTTGCTATAGCACGTGCATTGGTAACTAATCCAGGCATACTTCTTGCCGATGAGCCAACAGGTGCTCTTGATTCCAAAACAGGAGTCGAAATCATGCGCCTCTTTGACGAACTTCATCAAGAGGGCAACACAATTATTCTCATTACCCACGAACAAGAGATTGCCAATTACGCCATACGAAATGTGTATATTAAGGATGGTACCATTCACTACGATCGTCTGAATACGAATAGAACCATCGTAAAGTGATTGGTCGCTGACGTAGACTAATGCCTCAATTTAGGTGAATTCCTGACTGAGGCATCGTTTATTTGTTTACTTTTCAATCTTTACAATGCATTGTTAAGATTATTTAGCACTCATAAAAAATAAAGAGAACATTTATCGCACGTTTTTATTATCTTTGTAACTTGTTTTGAATGAATAGAACAATGAAACAGAAATTACTTTTCGTAATCACTCTCCTAATGAGTCCCTTTACATGCTATACCATGCATGCCGAGGAACTTACATTTACGGCTAATGCACCTAGTGCTGTAGTAATAGGCGAGACATTCCGCCTATCATACACAATCAATACGCACAATGTCAATGGTTTCCGTATAGGAAACATTTCTGGTTTTGATGTGCTTTCTGGACCCAATCAATCCACTTCGATGCAAAGTAGTACTATTAACGGAGTACGGACCTCATCGAAGACCATTACCTTTACCTGCATCCTTCGTCCCAAGAAGGAGGGTACATTTACTATACCTTCTGCCACAATTACTGCTGAAGGAAAACAAATGACCTCCAAAGAACTCACTATAAAGGTACTTCCTGCTGATCAGCAAAGTTCTACATCGCAACGATCTGGTTCGCAGCAGAGTAGGGGAGATGCAACCTCGCAATCAGGAAGAATTAGTGATGAGGATCTCTTCATCGTGGCCACAGTCAACAAAAAGAATGTATATGAGCAAGAAGCTATACTGCTTACCTATAAGATATATACTACGGTAAACCTTACCAACGTGAGTGGAAAGATGCCCGATCTCAAGGGATTCCACACCCAAGAGGTAGAGATGCCCAAAGGTAATCGTGAGTTTGAACTCGAGCATTACAACGGACGCAACTACCGCACTATCGTATGGAGTCAGTATGTGCTTTTCCCTCAGCATAGCGGACAACTTGAAATACCTTCTATTACTTTCGAGGGTACCGTAGCACAACGTGTACAGAACTATGATCCCTTCGAAGCCTTTTTTAATGGTGGTAGTAGTTATGTCAATGTGCAGAAACCAATCCATACCCCCAAACTGACCATTAATGTAAGTCCGCTCCCTTCGGGCAAGCCTGATTCTTACTATGGAGGTGTTGGTACCTTCAGTGTCTCGTCCATCATTAGTACTACGGAACTAAAGGAAAATGAGGCCGTTACGCTGAAATATGTTATCTCGGGTACAGGTAATATGAAACTTATTAAAACTCCAGAGGTGAAATTCCCGGCCGATTTTGAGGTTTACGATCCCAAAGTGGATAATAAGTTTACACTCAAAACTGGCGGCCTTTCGGGTAATAAGGTTATTGAATATCTAGCCATCCCACGTCATGCAGGCAACTATACTATCCCTTCAGTCGAGTTCTCTTACTTTGACGTCAAGAGCGGTTCCTACAAGACACTCACGACTCCTGAGTATACGCTCAATGTGGCAAAGGGAGCAGGATCGTCAGACTCTTCTACGCCTGTAGGATATGTGAGCAAAGAAGAGTTGCGCCTCTTGGGGCAAGATATTCGTTATATTCACCTTGGTGAGGTCAGATACAATGCCAGGGGAAATTATTTTTATGGCACTACTACCTACTGGCTTTGGTATATTATCCCATTTGTTGCTTTTTTGGTTATCATAGTTGTATATCGTAAGCAAGCCATTGAAAATGCCAATGTGGCTAAGTTGAAAAATAAGAAGGCAAGCAAGATTGCCACACGTCGCCTTAAGGTAGCCAAGCAGAAGATGCGCGAGAATGACAAAACTGGATTCTATGATGAACTGCTCAAAGCCCTGTGGGGATATTTGAGCGACAAGCTCAACATGCCTGTGTCGGAGCTATCTAAAGACAATATTTCTACTAAACTTGCTGAATGTCAAGTTCCCGAGGCATTAATAAAGGAATGCATGACACTTATTGGAGATTGTGAGTTTGCTCGTTATGCTCCTTCACTTTCTCATTCATCTGAAGAAAAAGTGTATGATAGTGCCGATAGGCTTATGGATCAACTTGAAAATGCAATAAAACGATGAAACATGTCATTCTGGGTACAGCAAAGATTTAGATTCGTTGGTTAATAATAGTGGCATAGAAAAATAACTTTTAAGAATATGAAACACCTTATATATATATGTATTGCTTTTTGCAGCTTTAGTACGTTGCATGCACAGACCTTCGCTGATAGTGCAATAGTATATACCAAGGCTATGGCCGATAGTGCCTATGCAGAGTCTGATTATGCAACAGCTATTCATATTTACGAGCAGCTCATTGCAGAACACGGTGAATCGGCAGCCGTGTACTATAACCTTGGCGGAGCCTACTACAGGACAGACGAGATTGCTCGTGCTATCCTCAATTACGAGCGTGCTTTGCTCTTTAACCCTTCTGACGATGATATCAAGTTTAATCTTGAACTTGCACGAGCTAAGGCTGTTGATAAGAACGCACTAGTCACTGAACTATTTTTAGTACGTTGGTATGACAATTTCTGTTCCATTATGAGTGCTGATAGTTGGTCGAAGGTCTCAATTTTATGTTTTATAATACTAATTTCATGTTTAACGTTATTTATTTTTAGTAAAAAGAGTAAAACTAAAAAAATTATCTTTATATTTGCATTACTCTCGTTGCTATGCAGCGTTATGGCTGGTGTGATTGCGTCAAATCAGACGGCCAAGTTGCGAGACCGCAGGAGTGCCATCATTATGGAACCAAGTGTCACCGTACGCAGTACACCAAGTACTACCGGAACAGAACTCTTTATCCTACATGAAGGCAAAAAAGTAAAGATTAAAGACGATAGTATGAAAGCATGGAAAGAAATTGAAATCGAAGATGGAAACATCGGTTGGCTTCCCGCTGAGTCTATTGAACGGATTTAATTGTTAGGAGAAAGAAGAGATAATGGACCTACAGCGGTTAGTAGACATAGATAAGCAGGTGATGCTCGCTCTCAACGGCAGTGACTCGCTTTATATGGATGGTGTAATGAAGATCTACACTACTTCTGTTGTATGGATACCCGTATCATTGGTGCTGCTTTTCATCGTGCTCAGGAATAATACCCCTCGTGGAAGCATTCTTGCTATTCTTGCCTTGGTTATTACAATTTTTACGTGTGACCAGGTATCATCACACCTTATTAAACCCTTTGTTGGGCGTTTACGTCCTAGTCACGATCCTACATTTATGCATCTTGTCGATACCTTTAACGGCTATCGTAGTGGTAGTTATAGCTTCACCTCAAGTCATGCATGCAACTCGTTTGGGCTTTTTACTATTATCTCACTGATTATTCGCAACCGTGCGCTCAGTCTTTCACTATTTTTATGGGCTTCAGTCAATAGTTTTTCGCGGATATACCTTGGCGTACATTATCCAGGAGACATCCTATGTGGAGCCGTTTTAGGCACTGTAATCGGATTTCTCATACACTTCATCTACCGCATTGTACGTAAGAGGGTGGAGTACTCCTCAATACGCATAACAGCCAATTACACTTCGTCAGGATATTTGGTTGACGATGTACACCTGATGCTTACAGCCATATACACAACGTTCATCTTTATCAGTATCTATGCATTGATATATATAAACAATAATATACTTTAACAAAAAACACTTATTAGTAATAATAAAAAATTTACGATTATGAGCAAGTTAATGACATTCAACGAATTGCGCAATCTTAAAGATTCATTGCCCGATGGTAGCATGCACCGTATTGCCGACGAACTCGGTGTTAGCGTAGAGACCGTACGTAACTTCTTTGGTGGCCAAAACTTCCAGTTGGGTCAGAGCGTAGGTATCCATCTCGAGCCAGGTCCTGATGGAGGTTTGGTGCGTATAGATGACACCACAGTACTCGATAAGGCTCTTGCTATCCTCGAAGAGGTGAAAGCAACCGAGGCTCCTGCCGAGGAAGAAGGAGCTTCTGCTGCAGAGTAAAGAATATTCATTTTATTTTGATTGTTTAAAGTCCGTAACTGCAATTCCACGGAATTGTGTGACGGACTTTACTTTTTATAGCATGAAATATTTTTCAGTTTTTATCTTATTGTTTACGACCCTTACTAGTTGTAAGCCTGAACCCGAATCAATCAGTGTAATTCCTATACCACAACAGGTTGAACTTTCGTTTGGTAGCTTAAAACTTGACTCTCCTCTTCAACTTCATCTTGAAGTTCCTACCCCTGACTATACCATCTTATCCGACTACATCGCTTCCACACCTCTTTCTAGCATCATTACTGCTATGCCCAATTCAGGGCTAAAAAATAGCAATAGAACCATTACTATCAGGCAGGTAGACGAACTGTCTGGATTGAATAACCCTGAGGGATATATTCTCCATGTTGGTTGTGACAACATCATTATCGAAGCCACTACAGGCAGAGGACTCTTTTATGGTTTACAGACTCTGCTACAACTTTATGCTCAAAGTCACAGTATTCCTATGGGCACCATAACCGACGCCCCTCGATTTGCCTATCGAGGTGTCATGCTCGATGTGTCGCGCCACTTCTTTAGTATTGACTTCATAAAGAAGCAGATTGATGCTATGGCATATTATAAGTTTAATTATCTGCACTTGCATCTTACTGATGCTGCCGGTTGGCGTCTCGAGATTAAGCACTACCCACGCCTCACCCAGCAGGCTGCATGGCGTACACACGCGACATGGAAAGAATGGTGGAATGCCGATCGACACTATGCAGAGGAGGGAAGTGCTCATGCACATGGTGGATACTACACCCAAGAAGAGATACGAGATCTTGTAGCCTATGCTCAGGCACGTTATATAACCATCATTCCCGAGATAGAGATGCCTTCACACTCCGAGGAGGTGCTTGCCGTTTATCCCGAACTATCGTGTTCACATGAGTCCTATAAAGATTCAGATTTTTGTATCGGCAACGAACAAACTTTTGAGTTTTTAGAGAATGTATTGTCAGAAGTCATAGCCCTCTTTCCCTCTGAGTACATTCATATTGGAGGCGATGAAGCCAGCAAACAATCGTGGAAGGTATGTCCCCAATGTCAGGCACGTATGCAGCAAGAGAATCTTTCTACGGTAGACGAATTGCAAAGTTACCTCATACACCGTATTGAAACGTATCTCAATACCCATGGTCGCCAGCTTATTGGATGGGATGAAATACTTGATGGGGGTCTTGCTCCACGTGCTATCGTTATGTCGTGGCGAGGCACTGAAGGAGGTTTGCGTGCCATTGCGGCAGGTCATCGTGCCATCATGACGCCTGGCGAATACTGCTATCTTGATGCCTATCAAGATGCTCCTCACAAACAACCTGAAGCCATTGGAGGATACTTGCCGCTGAAAAAGGTATATAGTTATAATCCACTTCCCGATAACCTTACAGCCGACCAACAAGCACTTCTCTATGGCGTACAGGGAAACCTATTTGCTGAATATATTCCTAACGAAGCACACATGGAATATATGATGTATCCTCGTATATTAGCCATCGCTGAAGTAGGGTGGAGTATTCCTAAGAATAAGGATTACAATTACTTCCATCATCGTGTTATCCATGCTTTAAATCACTTGCAGAAAGTAGGTTATAATACTTTTGACCTAAGTCATGAGGTAGGTAATCGCCCAGGGTCAGAGCATCCCGTTACTCATCTTGCCATTGGCAAACAAGTAAGCTACATTGACGGATCAGCTTATTATAGCGGCTACACAGCTGGCGGAGATAGCGCTCTTGTTGATGGTCTACATGGTGGGTGGACCTATGGGGATCATCGCTGGCAGGGTTTTCTTGGACGGAAAGGTGTAGATGTGGTCATCGACCTCGAAAAGACGATGGAAATTGGTAGCATTAGTGCTGATTTTATGCAAATATGCGGTCCTGGCGTATTCATGCCATCACGGATTACCATCTCTGTATCAATAGACGGTGAACAATTTACAGAGCTTACGACTATTGAAAACGAAGTTGTTAGAGATGACG
The DNA here is from genome assembly GCA_045647345.1 of Bacteroidaceae bacterium. Classification (GTDB taxonomy): domain Bacteria; phylum Bacteroidota; class Bacteroidia; order Bacteroidales; family Bacteroidaceae; genus UBA1189. The sequence goes on from JAZRMG010000132.1 coordinate 25,115, forward strand.
AGGTCACTTTTAAAACTTTTGCTTGGAATGGCCGTACTCTTGGACGTTACATACGTTATCAAGCACAGCGCAGTCATCATGGTGGTTTTCTGTTTGTAGATGAGATTGTGGTTAGGTAAAGTCTCTTTTATAATCTTCGAGGTTTTTAGTAAATGTTATTATAAATATAACGAATTGAGGGTGCGAGTGGAAATCCTTTATGGAATAATTCATTTCGTGATGTTATGCTGTTAATTAAACATAATACCGATTATAAAACAATTTACATAAATGAAATTCATACCTATTTAGACCCTAGGTTACCAGTCGAATTTGAGGTGTTTTACTGTCTTCTTTTCATCGATAATCATGCGCAGTGCAGCAATACCAATATTGAGATGCGCATTAACGTAGTTTTGCGTCACCATATTGTCGCTTTGCTCGGTTTTCACCCCTTCGGGAATCATCGGCTGGTCAGATACAAGAAGCAGTGCTCCCATGGGGATATGATTGGCAAAGCTAGTAACAAACAGAGTGGCCGTTTCCATATCTACCGCCATAGCACGTGTGGAACGTAGATAGTTCTTAAACTCCTCATCGTGTTCCCAAATGCGACGATTGGTGGTGTAAACCGTCCCCGTCCAATAATCGTAACCCATATCTCGGATTGAGGATGAAACGGCACGCTGAAGCATAAAGGCAGGCAAGGCAGGAACCTCGGCTGGCAGATAATCCGTAGAGGTTCCCTCGCCACGGATAGCGGCAATGGGGAGTATTAGATCGCCAATTTTCTGGCGCTTACCTATACCGCCACACTTACCAAGAAATAGACATGCTTTGGGACGAATGGCTGTGAGTAAGTCCACTATAATGGCTGCATTGGGGCTACCCATGCCAAAATTTATGATAGTAATACCACCCGCTGACGCTGATGTCATATTGGCGTCGCGTCCTAGGATTTCAACATTGAACTTCTCGGCAAACAGTTCTACATATTTGTTGAAGTTGGTCAGCAGAATATACTCATCGAAATCTTCCAGACATCTTTTAGTGTAGCGTGGAAGCCAATTTTCTACGATTTCTTGCTTTGTTTTCATATTTATTATATTTTTGTGTTGGAAACATTAATCGCAAAGATACAAACAAACAAGCGAGAAATATCAAGTTACTTGAATATTTTTTAAAGCGAGTTCCGTATATCTTTGCTACATAAAGCAAACAATTAGAAATGTTAGGATTGGATTTACCTCCTTTCGACAGAAAAATAATTAAGAAAGATGACAAACCGTTCATCTTCGATGTCGTACGTCGTCAATATGTGGCGTTAACACCAGAAGAATGGGTGCGTCAACATTTTGTACACTTCCTTGTCAACCACAAGGGATATCCACAGTCGCTTATGGCCAATGAGATGCAACTTAAGCTTAATGGCATGAGCCGTCGATGTGATACTGTAGTCTATGACCGGTCGTTACGACCACGTGTTATCATAGAATACAAGGCCCCCACAGTGAATATCACCCAAAGGGTATTCGATCAGATATGTCGCTACAATATGGTGCTGCAAGTTGACTATCTCATCGTGAGCAACGGACATGTTCACTACTGCTGTAAGGTAGATTACACAGCCCACACCTATTCATTCTTAAAGGAGGTACCTTCTTGGGATCTGATTGAGAATCTAATTATTCGTGACTGAAGGTTTCATAGGTACCATCATCGTAGAAGATTTTTATTTCAACGATTTTTCTCTGTAAACATTTTTTCGCATATTCAATCTGTGTGTCTGATAGATAGGGCGCTTTAGAGGGGGATGGAAGCGGCATTTCCTTGCGATTTTTTGTACTGCCTGTATTCTCGGTTGCAAATCCGGTATTCTCAGAGAATAATTCGCCTTGATAAAAGCGTGATGGAACATGCTCTTCCGTAGTCACAGACGAAGATGTTCCTGGCAACTCTGACTGGACGTGAGGTGTATCAGCAATTATATCACTGCTACTTCCTATAACACTTTTGTTGTCTACTAATGATCCATTGGGATAGTCTGCTATAACATTACTTTCATACGAACCTATACCGTCAAGAAGCCAAAGTACATTAATCTTGGGAAACTTCTGATGGATCTTCATTACAACCTCCATACTAGGATTGTTTCGACCAGCTAAAATATGTGATAAGGTGGGACGGTTTACTTCTATAAAATCAGCAAACTGGCTTTGCGACATCCCTTCACGTTCAATGATCAGTTTTATGCGTTCTCTCATCGTTACATTAGAGGTTTATATATGTAAATAGATTTGATTACAAAAGTAACTCAAATAATTCATATTTGCAATTTATAATTGTAATCGCCTAATAGTATACTTAAGCGCAACTAATTTACATTAGTAACCATGTATAGCGACTCATTACCTTTACTATAACATAAATTACTTTACATTATGCTTATAAGTAATAGATATAGTGTGATATAAGTATTATTTGCTTTGTAAATAGTGGCATAAGGGAGCAGTATTCATAATTTTTTATAACGACCTATAAAATACTTTAATAATAATAATGTAAATGTACTGATATTTTGATATTTACCACAAATATTGTACTATGTATTAAAGTTGTATATGATGTTTTGGAATCTTATTATTGGATATATGTATGTAAATTGTTTTAATAGGTAAAATGTGCGTATTGTTACATTTGTGACTCAATGCATTGCTTGAAAACGTCGAGTATTACAAAAGGAAATCACTGCCTCCATCTTTTTTGTATACATTTGTTAATATGTCGCATAAAAGACATTCAGTTTTGTTGTTAAGATTTGTAGATTTTAATCCATGAGTGGTTTATTTGTCAATATTAGTAGTATTTTGTATTTTTGCAACCACTAATAATATATAATGCTAGCTACTATGGCAGACAACTATCTGGAAAAAAGAATGGAGGAGTACTTTGTACAAAAGCATGCGGCAACGCACTCAAAGACTCCTACCCTGAATCAGCTTCTCATACGTAACCGCAGTCACAGATGCTATGACCCTCAACGCTTGGTGACAAAGGATGAGTTGCGCCGGATTGTCAATGTCAACACACGCATCCCCTCTGCACGCAACCAACAGTGCCTGCGTTTCCGACTCGTTACTCATGAGGAATCACACTGCGTATTGCCACACATCAAGCTTGGTGGTGCTCTCCCCGACCTTCACCTTCCCGCCCAAGGCTCCGAACCGCATGCATTCATTGTTGTGTGCAGTACTATCCCCGAAGATCGCTGGGTGAACATAGATCTTGGCATATCGGCTCAAAGCATGCTGCTCAAAGCTGCTGAAATGCATCTCAATGGAATATGCATAGGCGCTTTCCATGTCGAACACATCAAGGAAGCCTTGCATCTATCTTTATCTCCACTGCTCATCATGGCCATTGGAAAGGGTACAGACGACATACGTCTGACAGAGATATCGGAAACGGATAATCATGCATACTATCGTACCGAGGGAATACATTACGTTCCCAAAGTACGAATAGAAGACCTCATACTTTCTTAGGTTATAAAATAGAATAACAGCTCTATTTATTTTTATTCTCTCTTTCGACAAGGTATAATTTACATCACCGACTCTCCTTTTTCAAAGTCGTAGAGGGTCTTGCGCATAATATCAGCCAAACTGAGCTGGTATGCGATGTAGGCGCTCAGGTGACTGCGATAGGCACTGTTGAGACGATTGCGCTCAAGCGCCAATGTTTGGCTATCGATATCGCCATCAGTAAAGCGCTGTAGGGTTATGGCAAAACTCTTTTCTGCAATTACTACATTTTTCTCAAGCAGTTGCAGGCGCTTTAGGTTGTTGTTGAGCTGCGCTACGGAATTGCGCGTTTCGGTTTCAATAGAGCGCTCCAATTCCTCCTTTGCCAAGTAGTTTTGTCGCTGGCGGGCTTCGGCAGCACGCACACGTGCCTTGTTTTCACCCCAGTCGAGAAGAGGTACTGACACTGTGAACCCCACACCATAGTTAATAGGCCGATTCATGAAATCGTCGGCTGAGGTCTGAATAGTATTGCCATATGTTGTATTCATGTCACCCATGCTTGTTCCTGTCTTTTGCACATAAGCATCGAAGTATCCTCGCACCATACCTTCAGCCTTACGCTGACGGATGGACATCTGCTGTTGCTCGATGGCAATATCGCGTTCGCGCAATTCGGTACGGTTCTTCAAGGCGTATTCTACAGCCTTTTCCACGTCGACCGTCACCACATTGTACTTCAGTTCATCTTTCAGTACTACGCTATCGGTCAACTCTATGCCGAGAAGTTCCTTGAAACTATTGATGGCTGATTCTTGATTGATGAGTGCCATCTCATAACTGTTCTGTGCTTCGGCAAGGTCTACCTCCATCTGTAGGGCATCTACCTCACGGATAAGCCCCGAAGCGTATTTGTTTTGTGCTATTTCATTAGCCTCGGTCTGGCGTTCATAGTCGAGCAGGGCAATCTCGGTACTGCGCTGTAAAGAGAGAAGGTTGTAATAGCTGCTGCTCACACGATATACGAGGTTCAGTTCTTCGCGGCGAAGAGACTTGTTGCTGCGCTCATAGTCTAGGCGTGCTGACTTTAGTGATGACCGTATGGCATTATAGCCATAGAGTGCATCGATAGGCTGACGCAAACGAAGGCGGGTATTGAACGTCGCCGAGCGATCTTGGTTATAGAAGTCGTCGTAACTGTTTAGGCTCGTTTCCCAATAGATGTTACCATTCGTTATCAATGGTTGGTTTACCGTAACCATACCGCCATAGTCCATACGCTTGATCGAGTAAAACGACACACCAGTGGTGTCGTCCCATGTACGGACAGTTTGGTTAAACTCTGGCATGGTGAGACTGAAGTCGATGTGTGTTTTCAAGCTGCTGGTAGCCGATTTCAAGTTGTACTCGGCAATTTTAAGGTCTTCCTTCAAGTTACGCATAGTGTAGCTCTTCTCTTTGGCCAGCTCAATGCTCTCATGCAAGGTGAGCAGATAGGTGTCGGCTTTAACCGAAAGACTGATGAGCGCAACACAAAGCGCAATGACATATTTTGTCTTCATAATCAATAAATTCTACTTTTTCACAAAAGTACTAAGTTTATTTAACACAACAAACGTTTTTATGTTTTTTAACTGAAAGAGCTTGTATATTTAGCTACATATCAACAACTCACTATGCAGCTATAAGTGAATAGTTCATTAATCTATTCACTCCAAATACTCCTTCAGGTAGCATGCGGTGTAGCTTTCTTGGTTCTTGACAATCTCTTCTGGGGGGCCTGCTTGGAGTAGTCGGCCACCGCCACGCCCTCCTTCGGGTCCCATGTCAATGATGTAGTCGGCCATCTTGATAACGTCGAGGTTGTGCTCTATGACGATGACAGTGTTACCCTTGTCGACGAGACGCTGGAGTACACTCATAAGCACGCGGATGTCCTCGAAGTGTAATCCTGTGGTGGGTTCGTCGAGTATGTAGAGGGTATTCCCGGTGTCGCGCTTCGACAGTTCTGTGGCGAGTTTCACACGTTGACTCTCACCACCCGAAAGTGTGGTGGAGGGCTGACCGAGCTTGATATAGCCGAGGCCTACTTCCTGCAACACTTTTATTTTATTGAGAATGGCGGGAACGTTCTCGAAGAATTCTACAGCGCGGTTGATGGTCATGTCAAGAACATCGGCTATGGACTTGCCCTTGAAGCGCACCTCGAGTGTCTCGTGGTTATAACGCTTGCCTCGGCACACCTCGCAGGGTACGAGGACATTGGGGAGGAAGTTCATCTCTACACTCTTGTAACCGTTGCCTCCGCAGGCTTCGCAGCGTCCACCGCTGACATTGAAGGAGAAACGGCCAGGTTTGTAGCCTCGTATCTTGGCTTCGGGGAGAGATACGAAAAGGTTGCGTATATCGCTGAACACACCTGTATAAGTGGCGGGATTGGATCGCGGAGTACGCCCTAATGGTGACTGATCTACAGTGACCACCTTGTCGATGTGCTCCAAACCCTCGATGCTCTCGTAGGGAAGTGGTTCGCGTAACGAGCGGTAGAAATGCTTTGAGAGTATGGGCTGCAGGGTATCGTTGATGAGCGACGACTTGCCCGAGCCGCTGACACCAGTGACACAGATAAGGGTGCCCAAAGGGAATTCTACATCAACCCCCTTTAGGTTGTTGCCGGTGGCTCCCGTTAGACGTAACACATGGCCGTTGCTCTTGCGACGCTCGGTAGGAACCTCTATTTTCATCTCGCCATTGAGATACTGCGAGGTGAGAGTGTGAGTGTGCAACATCTCTTCAGGGGTACCCATAAAGACGACCTCCCCACCCTTGCGACCGGCATGTGGCCCAAGGTCGATGATATGGTCGGCGGCCATCATCATGTCCTTGTCGTGCTCGACAACGATGACCGTATTTCCTATGTCGCGCAGCGACTTGAGCGAGTCGATGAGTCGCTGGTTGTCGCGCTGGTGAAGCCCTATGCTGGGCTCGTCGAGGATGTAGAGCACGTTGACAAGTTGTGAGCCTATCTGTGTGGCTAGACGTATACGTTGGCTCTCTCCGCCAGAGAGAGTCATCGAAGAGCGCGACAAAGAGAGGTAATCGAGGCCTACATCGAGGAGAAAATGGAGGCGGGTGTTGATCTCTTTCAATATCTCGTAAGCTATCTTCTGCTGATTTCCGGTGAGGGTGTGGATGGCCTCATTAGTCCATTCGTAGAGTTCGCTAATGTCCATCGAGGCAAGTTCATGGATATTCTTGCCGAGGATGCGATAGTGCAATGCCTCTCGGTTGAGACGGGCACCATGACATTTGGGGCACACGGCGGTGGCCGAGAACTGTTCTATCCATTTTTGTTGAGCAGCAGTCGGTTCAGCATCCTGTTCGCTGAGGAAATACTTGACCAGACCGTCGTAGGAGAGGAACATTTCAGACTCCTCAAGTATGGTGGTTTTAACCTTGATGCGTTCGGCACAGCCGTTGAATATCTCGTCGATGACGCTTTCGTCCATCTCTTCAACGGGTGTCTTCAGGGTGTGGTCGTAACGGGCAAGTAAAGCCTCTATCTGACGGAATATCAGTGTATTCTTGTAATTTCCCAATGGTACGATGGCTCCTTTATGTATGGAGAGGGTCTTGTCTGGGATAAGCTTGTCGATGTCGAGCTGGGTGACGTGGCCTAGTCCCTTACACTTAGGACAGGCACCTTGAGGAGAGTTGAAGGAGAAGTTATGAGGTGCCGGCTCTTTATAAGCTAATCCTGTGACGGGACACATAAGACGTTTGCTGTAATGACGCACCTCACCGCTCGCCTTGTCGAGAATCATAATGAGTCCGTCGCCCTGCACCATGGCATTTGCTACGCTCTCGCGCAGGCGGCGGTCGTCCTTGTCGTCAACCTTCAGTTTGTCTACCACGACCTCGATATCGTGATTCTTGTAGCGGTCTACCCGCATACCATGGAGTACTTCCTGCACCTCACCATCGATACGCACGTAGAGGAATCCCTTTCGGCGCACTTGCTCGAAGAGCTCGCGATAGTGTCCCTTGCGTCCCTTTACTAAAGGGGCAAGTATGAAGATGGGCTTACCCCCATATTCCTTTAATATAAGCTCGATTATCTGTTCCTCGGTATACTTGACCATCTTCTCGCCCGACAAGTAGGAGTAGGCCTCACCGGCTCGGGCAAAGAGCAAACGCAAGTAGTCATACACCTCAGTAATGGTTCCCACGGTAGAACGGGGATTTTTGTTGGTGGTCTTCTGCTCGATAGAGATTACAGGCGAAAGACCGGTGACCTTATCCACATCGGGACGCTGCATGCCGCCAAGGAAGTTGCGGGCATAGGCCGAGAAAGTCTCTATGTAGCGGCGTTGGCCTTCAGCAAAGAGGGTATCGAACGCGAGTGAAGACTTGCCACTGCCGCTCAAGCCGGTAATCACCGTGAGCGAACCGTGTGGTATGGTGGCATCGATATTCTTGAGGTTGTGCTCACGAGCGCCGTATACCTCAATGCGGCCTTTATCTTTATCATTCATTGTTTTCCTCCTTTCTGGACCTTGTCAATACGTTGATATCGCCGCGGCGTACATACTTGATGCCATCAGAGCCTTCGGCTTCTACGAGGATGTAGTATACTCCATCCTCGACAACGCGGCCATGATAAGTGCCATCCCAGCATACGTAATAATTGTAATTATCTTGATATTCAGCGACGAGTGTGTTCTGATCTCCCGATATTATCTCTTGCCCCCAGCGGTTGAATATCTTCATGCGGAACGAGAGTAGTGACTGGGTCTTGACACGAAATACATCGTTGGTGCCGTCTCCATTGGGCGAAAAGGCATTGTAGAGTTGCAGCGACGAACCGCGCAACGAAAATGTGATAGGTTCGGCCTCCCCTTCCCCTTCGATATCCATTTCTCGATAATGGTAGGTAATAGCTAAGGAAATGCGATAGCTCACATCAGTTCCTCCTTCAGTAAAAGTATAGGCAGTGGTTTCTTCATTACGCTTGACAAGCAGTTGCTCCTGGCCATTCTTTATCTGACTGATAGTCCATTCGTACAATACTTCATACCCTAAGGTATCGATAGGATTGGCAGAGAATGTTATCGACAAAGGAGCATCGTATGAGCCTCCTGTCTCCAGTTCCTCTTCCTCACCATCATGATTGACAAATGTGGCTGTTGCCTCATCAACCTTGGGATACCAGTCGGGGGCTTTTTGTGCTTTCATTACAGTCCAAGCATTCAATACTATCAATATGAATAAGACTTTTTTCTTCATTGATTTCAAATTTCTACATCACGCAAAGATAATGAATGTTAGGCGGAATATCAAATCTTGGCAAGCGAAAAAATGAGTTTGCCCATATTTTCCAAAAACGCAAGCATCATCAGGGCGAAGGATATGAATACCCTCCACCCCTACTGCAAGTATATAAACGTCCATGGAACGGAATATATACATATGTGTCATACTTGTTTGACACAAACAAACGAACAGAAAGAGATGTTCACCATTTGTACAAAAAGAACAACTAAGACACTGATAAACTGTAATTGTGACACATCAAATATTGACAACTCAATACGACAAAACACATAGTAGATTTTGTAAAATATCACTGCAGTGACACAAAAAATGTAATTTTAACACTTTTCTTATGCAGTACACTTGCAGATTCAGCGATATGCCGTACCTTTGCACTGTGTTTTTCATGGTATTAGATTTTTAAAGTTGGAAGATTGGTCGTCGAGATGACGACCTTCTTTTTATATATATATCCTTATTATAATACGCCCTACCCTTCTATGTCACACCTCGCGACATTTTGTCAGCACGTCTCCCCCATATACACTTATGGCACTCCGTTTGCAACCTTATTCCTCGGAGCGTTGTTCCTTTTAAATTGAAAATTGAAATTAAGCTCCGCGATGTCATCCTGACGATAGGAAGGATCCCGCAAAGTAGGTGGCAGAGTCCACAGCGAGATGTTTCGCGTTGCTCAACATGACAAACAAACTTAAAAACTCAAAAACTTAAAACTTAAAACAATATGAAAACAGGTAACATCGGGGTAACGACCGAAAACATCTTCCCCATCATCAAGAAATTCCTTTACAGTGACCACGAGATTTTCCTCCGCGAGTTGGTATCCAATGCCGTCGACGCTACACAGAAGCTCAAGACCTATGCCCTCAAGGG
>JAZRMG010000133.1:0-2518 GCA_045647345.1 Bacteroidaceae bacterium
CAATGACATACCTATTCTTTGGGACGATCTTTTGGATTCGGAAAAACAGGATTCTATTATAACATGTAATTTGTGCGAACTTTTCGAGAAGACGATACATGAGGTTTTATGGGCAAAGCACGGATGGGATGACCTATGAATCAGTTAGGAAGTAATACCGATTGTAATTATGGGGCTATTTAAGAAAAAACAAACATTTGCGTTATCTGATATATTGAAAGGAACGATAAGGTATACAAAAAGAGGAATGTAAGCAAACCACACACCAAACGAATGGTCATGAGTGGTCTTTCAAAGAGTATCCCCCACACAAAACGACTCACGCCCGAACGACAAGGTTCGGGCGTGATGCTGTAAAGACTATTTTACTTCCACAATGGCTCCTCCTCCCAGTTCTTGGGGAAGCCCATGGCGGCAATGTCTACATTGGGGAAGCAGGAAAGAAGCGACTTCAGATGCTCTTTCATGTCGTTTTGTGGGGAGATGATGTCTATGAACCACTTTAGTATGCATATATTGTAGAATATACGATTAGGACTGATAACGGTGGCTATCCATGCCCGATTATGCTTCTTAATCAGCATAGGTAAAATGGCATTCTCTTTATTCCAGACCCTTGAATGGTGACAACAAGAGTTTCTTGTGAGCGTAATAATGGTTATCCATGAACTGAAAACGGGTACAGGCAAAGAAAAGCGTGCAGCAATCTTTTTTCGCAAGGCATTATCTGCAAGATTCTCATAGATACGAGTTACTACACCTAAGGGAAGTATCTCTACCAGCATCCAAGCTGGCGGATAGTCGTTACTGTACTTCTCCTTGAAATGCTTGATGAAATCCTCTTTTGAACTTTTCAGTTCCTTGTCTACCAACGCCATCGTTTTTCTGAACTTATCTTCGTTGGCAAACATAGAGGCATCGGTCATCCAGAAGATATTGCCAGTCTCCTTTGATACCATATTGGCAATGGTACTACGCAGAGCAATCTCAATCTTTTCTATCTCGTTGAAAAGAAAGATACGCAACTTCTTGTCGAAACGATATAGACTCCACGCACCAGTGAACCGACTACCTTGCTTAAACAAATGATTCTCCTTAGGTTGTGTGAGAAATGGATATAAATATGCGCTGAATCGGTAGTATCCCACATTCTTGATAATATCTACTGCTTGCTCTTGATTGTCGACAATCAGCCCGCGCTCTCGAAGGATATCTACGATGTCATCGGTAGAGGTATACGATTTTTCAAAGTTTATTGCCATGATGGTATATATAAAAAAACGACCCCCGATTTGAGCATTGTTAAGAGGCTTGGGGGTTCTAGTGCTGCAAAGATAGTGCAAACCGAGCGAAAAACAAAATTTTATTTGAGTTTTTCCGAGGTGTCGCCTATCTTCAGTAGCAGACTAAAGGTGGATATTCTTTCCCTATCTGCTAAATATCTAACAGAAAATATAAGGTAAGAGTTTTTGTATTGTATCTGCTTTACTGGAGGAGACGATAAGGAGATATAACAAAAAGAGGGAAATAGAAATACAAGATAAAGCGAATAAGCCGCCTGGACTTATTCGCTTTTATCATACCATCAAGGGTGTGTCAGTTCGGATGATTATTTCAAAATGGTTTCCCCATCATACGTCACCGTCTTCAAGTTGGCGAGGCTCAACTCCTTGGCCTTGGCAGGCAGCGGAGCGTAGTGTACCTCCGAGGTGATGCGCTGTGCCTCATCGGAGAGGATATACTTCACGAGGTCGAGTGTGGCTGTGGCCTGCTCCTTGCTGCGGTCGGCATAGTGCTGCTCCTTGTAGATAATCATCCAGGTGAATGTCGCGATGGGGTATGCACCGGCCGCACTGGAGTTGGTGATCGAGGTGCGTGTGTCGGCAGGTATCTCGCCCGAAGCGGCTGCAGAGATAGAGGCTGCGGTAGGCTCCACGATCTCGCCACGCTGGTTCATCACCTTGGCATAGGGAATCTTCTGTGCGAAGGCATACTCCGAACCCACATAGCCGATGGCATTCTTGGTCTGCTTGACTACACCTGCCACACCGGGATTACCCTTGGCAGCCTGTCCGGAGGGGAAGTTGACCGACTTGCCCGCACCATACTTCTCCTTCCATATCGGCGAAACCTTGGTGAGGTAGTCGGTGAAGACGAAGGTCGTACCCGAACCGTCGGAGCGGAACACGGGGATGATGGCCTCGGCAGGGAGCACCACGCCCGGGTTGAGGGCTGCGATGCGTGCATCGTTCCACATCTTCACCTCACCGGCAAAGATGTCGGCGATGAGTTCGCCCGATAGGTTGAGGCTCTCCACGCCATCAAGGTTATAGGCTACCACCACGGCACCCATGCAGGTGGGGATATGGACTACGGTAGGCATCTCGGCCATCTCCTTGTCGGTGAGGAAGGCATCGCTACCGGCAAAGTCCACAATCTTGTCGCGCAGGTTGCGTACGCCACCGCCTGAGCCGATACCGCCATACGCCACGGCATCACCGTTCACTTGGGCAAACTG
>JAZRMG010000134.1:0-2799 GCA_045647345.1 Bacteroidaceae bacterium
CACACCCGAAGAGGTGAAAGACATCGAGCGTCGCAACCGCGACTACCGCCGCCACCGCCCCGTGGAGGAACTATTCTTCCGCCATTACCGTCTGCCCCGCGAGGGCGAAGCCCCCACCCTGCTCAGCGCCGCCCACATCTACGAGCACCTCACCCGCTGCGATGCCCGCCTGATGAAGAACGTCTGTGCCCAGACCTTCGGCAAGGTACTCCGCGGCCTCGGTGCCGTACGCAGTGAACACCACGACAAAAGGGTGTATGCGGTGATACCAATCGAGTGAAGAGGGAAGAGTGAAGAGGGAAAAAGGATGAGTGAAAAGGTGAACACAGATAGCGGACACTGGCATACGTGGATTATTGTACGCAGTGTCCGCCATTAGTCTATTCGTTTACTGACGTTTATTACATCTTGGCGGAGAGTGGCAGATAGAAAACGGGAAGACTATTTGAGACTTTCGTTCCTCGGATTTCCCAGTCCGAAGTCTTTTAGGTAGATATTATGAAATCACTATACTCACGGCTGATTGTAAATCCATCGTAACAGCACATTCCTACTCCCGCAAACAAAGCCATAGAATATAGATGCCTGAAAAATAAAAAGTAACGGAAGACTACAATCAGAGCCTTCCGTTACCTTCCCTTTCACAAAGGGTAATTCATCGTATTAGTATTATTTACGCTTACCCATTATCTTCAGCAGTTTCAAAAAGAGATTGATGAAGTCGAGGTACAACATGAAACTGCCGTAAAGAGCCAATTTCAAGCTATGCTCATTCACCTCTTCGCTATTGGCAAGCATGCCCTTAATCTTTTGCGTATCGTAGGCGGTAAGCAGTACAAAGATAAGCACACCAGCATAAGTAGTAATCCACATCAACTGCGTACTTTGCATAAAGAGATTTACCACTGTAGCGATGATAAGGCCCATCAGCGCCATCAACAGATAACGTCCCCATGCGGAAAGATCTCTTTGGGTAAAGTAGCCAAACAGGCTCATTGCTCCAAAAGTACCAGCCGTAACAAAAAAAGTAGAGGCAATAGACTCACTCGTGAATGTCAAGAACACCAGCCCCAACGAAATACCAGTAAACAGTGCATACAAGCCAAACAGGATGCTGGCCACATTGAACGACATACGTTTGAAGCAAGCTGTAAAAATGATTGCCAACACAAGTTCGCCAATAAGAAGGCCAAAAATCAATCCGGCATGTTCAAACAGATAAGTCAATATCATCTGATTGTTTGATACATAAAAAGCCGCGACTCCAGTAATAGCAAGGGCCAACGTCATCCATACACACACGTTCTTGAGCAATACAGCTAAAGCCTCATTGGTAACATCGCGTTTTGCTATCAGATTCGTAGTTTCAAAATTTCCCATATCCTATTATTAATTAATTATTATCCTCTTCAAGTTTAACACAACACACTAAGGTATTTTCTCCATCATCTTACTATTCAACTTGTATCAGCACAAAAGTAATCATAAAATCTGAACTACCATACACTCACACCTATTATTTAGAGAATGCAATCGATTACATTCGACAATTATCATTTACATTAAAGCGTAAATAATCTTTTAAGGTTTTCCGTCATAGCGGATATTATCCGCTGTTAACGAGTATCAGGATCTCTGACCCGCAATAATTAAAGGATTGCAAATTCCTTCCTCAGCCCCCTCGTCTTGCCTATACGACGGCGCCCGTGAGCACCGTGAGACGTGAGTGGTCGTCAAATGACTGACGCATCACCTCACGCAAATCCTGCAGTTCTTCCGTTCGGTCATAGAATCTCATACGCATCAATTTTTATGGCCATAAATTTTATGGCGGTAAAAAAACAACAGCAAAGGTAGGAAAACTTCCCATATCCTCCAACAATATTACCTATTTTTATACATTGAAAGGGAAATAGAGACCTGTCTGGAGGCTCAGATATCGTTCTCCATAATAATAGTACCATGCGTAACGAGCATCACGACATGAGACTTTATTTTTTAGTAAAGTTATCAATTTTTCACGAAAACCAAGTCTACAAACCAAAGTTTATGGCAGATTTATCCAAAGTTTTCGTACATTCTGCAACCATTATTTGTTGTACTAATAAAACTTATATTATCATGAGCTATTTGTATCTATTATTGGCACTCTCGTTTGCCGTATCGGCCTTGGGCTGGATTTACTTCATCTACTTCTTTAGCCTTGGCTATGGATTCACCATCTCGGTGCTTTCGATAGCTACGGCCATCATCTTCCGCGATGTCATCACATGGCCAGCGCTGTTGTCATGTGTGGTGTGGCTTGTCTTTGGTCTTCGCCTGGGCATGTATCTGCTGCTTAGGGAAAGACGCTCCGAGACCTACAAGCACATTCTCTATCAGCCCGAGAATACGGTGAAGAAGCCTGCCTTCGTGATGTGGTCGGTGTGGATAATGTGTGCCCTGCTCTATGTGGGACAGATAAGCCCCGTGACCTTCTACCTCCACAACCTCCGCGAGGGACTTCCCGTGAGTGAGGGCTGGATGTGGGCCGGTGCCATCGTGGCTGCTCTGGGCGTAATCATCGAGATGGTGGCCGATGCGCAGAAGAGCAAGGCCAAGAAGGTCAACGCTCGCCGCTTTGTAGACACGGGCTTGTACCGTATCGTGCGCTGCCCCAACTATTTCGGTGAGGTGCTCATGTGGACGGGTAGCTTCATCATCTGCTTCGGCTCATGCTGCACCGTGGGTCAGTGGGTCATCGCTGCGCTCGGATACATCGGCATCGTGTATGTGATGTTCAGCGGTGCACGCCGCCTC
>JAZRMG010000135.1:0-4492 GCA_045647345.1 Bacteroidaceae bacterium
GGGGGCGATTATTGTTATAGGATGCAATTACTTCTTCGGATAATCAATGGTATAGTGTAGGCCTCGGCTCTCCTTGCGCTCCATGGCTTGGCGGGTGATGAGGTAGCCCACGTTGATCATGTTGCGTAGCTCACACAACTCACGGGTAGCCTTGCTGCGTTTGAAGAGGGCCTCAGTCTCTTCGTAGAGGATGTCGAGACGGTTCCATGCGCGTTTGAGGCGGGTGTTGCTGCGCACGATACCTACATAGGCCTCCATGATCTGGTTCACCTCCTTCATGCTCTGTGTGATGAGCACGCGCTCCTCGGTGCTGATGGTACCCTCGTCGTTCCACTCGGGGATATCCTCGTTGTAGTCGTAACGCTCGAGTACACTCAAGGCATGCTTGGCCGCCGCATCGGCATATACGATAGCTTCGAGGAGCGAGTTGGAGGCGAGGCGGTTGCCACCATGCAGACCCGTGCATGAGCACTCGCCAATGGCATAGAGGCGGCGTATGCTGCTCTGGCCGTCGAGATCCACGGTGATGCCACCGCAGAGGTAGTGTGCCGCAGGGGCTACGGGGATATAGTTTTTGGTGATGTCAATACCGATGGAAAGGCACTTTTTATAGATATTCGGGAAGTGCGCCTTGGTTTCTTCGGGGTCTTTGTGGGTAACATCAAGGTATACGTGTTCATCGCCGCGAAGCTTCATCTCATTGTCGATGGCGCGAGCCACGATGTCACGTGGCGCAAGCGAGAGGCGGGGGTCATACTTATGCATGAACTCCTTGCCATCCTTGGTACGGAGCACTCCACCATAGCCACGCATAGCCTCGGTGATGAGGTAGGCAGGGCGACTGCCGGGGCAGTACAACGCCGTAGGGTGGAACTGTATGAACTCCATGTCCTTCACCGCTCCCTTGGCACGATACACCATGGCGATACCATCGCCCGTGGCGACGAGCGGATTGGTCGTTTGGCCGTACACCGCCTCGCAGCCTCCTGTCGCCATCACGGTGACCTTCGAGAGGAAGGTGTCTACCACGCCCGTAGCCTCGTTGAGCACATAGGCTCCGTAGCAGCGGATGCCCGAGGTGTGACGTGTAATGATGAGGCCCATATGGTGCTGGGTGATGATCTCTACGGCAAAGTGGTGGGTAAAGACGGTGATGTTGGGATGGGCCTTCACCGCCTCGATAAGTGAGGTCTGTATCTCGGCACCCGTATTGTCCTTGTGGTGCAGGATACGGAACTCCGAGTGGCCTCCCTCCTTGTGTAGGTCAAAATCGCCCTGCTCGTTCTTGTCGAAGTCAACTCCCCAGCGGATGAGCTCTTCAATCTGTGCAGGTCCACCCTTGACAACCTTCTCCACAGCGGCACGGTCGCTGATGTGGTCGCCCGCTATCATAGTGTCTTCGATGTGTTTGTCGAAATTGTCTACTGCCAAGTTTGTCACCGAGGCGATACCGCCCTGCGCATAATAGGTGTTGGCCTCTTCGAGTCCAGCCTTGCAGATGAGGGCAACCCTACCTTTGTGCGCTACTTTGAGCGCGAAACTCATACCGGCCAGTCCTGAGCCGATGACGAGAAAGTCGTATTTGTGTACCATGGTCGTATTGGGTCAATACTTAACTAATGACAAAGGTAGTGCAAGCCGAGAGAAATGCCAAATTTATTTGAGCATTTCCGAGGCGAAGCCTACCTTCAGACTGCGAAGCAGGCTAAAGTCAGTGCAAGGCGAGCGAAAAACCAAAACTGTTTTGAGTTTTTCCGAGCCATAGCCTAATTTCAGACTGCGAAGCAGGCTAAAATTAGTGCAAGCCGAGAGAAAATACTTTTAAAAAGAAAGATGGTCGTCATCCCGACGACCAACCTTCCAACTTTAAAAATCTAATACCATGAAAAACACGATGCAAAGGTACTGAACATTGGTCGTCAGACAAACCTTTAAGATATAAATCTGCTGCATTTTATATGTTTTATAACATATTTTGTGCAATTTTTAATAAGAGACTCGTGTAATGTAACATAAGCATGGCAACCTGATATGTCTTTGATACATAATGAATCTCAAATAAAAACTTGAAGCTATGTAAGACCGGTTGAAAATATTGAAATTGCTTTTATATATGTAGCATATTTTTGCACTCGTGGTGAAATATTCAAGCCAACTTTATATAAATTATCACATTTGTTGCTATTTTTGCGATAAATTGTAACAACCCATAAAAAATATAGCAAGATGAAGAAAATGTTTTTTGTTGCTGCACTGGCGGCAATGAGTATGAGTACAGTGGCTCAGAGCATCACTCCGCAGATGCTGGAGAAGTTCAAGAACGACAACACGATGACTGCCACCGACCGCGCCATACACAATGCTATGGCGGCTAATGATGTGCGTAACCTGGCCGTAAATCAGGCCAACCAGACGGAGATGGACACCTACTTTACCTACAGCGTGCCTTCAAAGGGCGTTACTGACCAGAAGTCATCGGGTCGCTGCTGGCTCTTCACGGGACTGAATGTGATGCGCAGTAAGGTCATCAACGAGCATAACCTCCCCGGACTGACCTTCTCGCATGTGTATAATTTCTTCTACGACCAGTTGGAGAAGTCTAACCTTTTCTTGCAGGCCATCATCGATACCGGTGAGAAGCCCATGGATGACAAGACGGTAGAATGGCTATTCAAGCATCCCTTGAGTGATGGAGGTACCTTCACCGGTGTGGCTGACCTCGTGGCCAAATATGGTATCGTACCGGCTGGCGTGATGCCCGAGACCTATGCCAGCAACAACACGTCACGCTTCACCTCGCTCATCGCACGTAAGTTGCGCGAAGATGGCCTCATCTTGCGCGACAAAGTGGCTGCCGGTGCCAAGAAGAAGGAACTTGAGGCATTGAAGAGCGATATGCTGAGTGAGGTATACCGCATCCTGGTACTCGGATTTGGCGAGCCTGTGACAACCTTCACATGGGCACCCAAAGATGCTCAGGGTAAGTATATGTGGGAACCTAAGGAGTATACTCCGCAGTCGTTTTATGCCGAATTCATCGGGGAAGATTACCAGAACGACTATATCATGTTGATGAACGACCCCACCCGCGAATATTGGAAGACCTATGAGATACAATATGACCGCCACACCTATGACGGACACAATTGGCTCTATCTCAACCTCCCGCTCGAAGAGATCAAGCAGATGGCCATCGCCTCTATCAAGGACTCTACGATGATGTATTTCTCTTGCGACGTGGGTAAGGAGCTGGACAGCAAGCGCGGACTGCTCGACATGGACAACTATGACTACGAGTCGCTCTTGGGTATCAAGTTCGGCATGGACAAGGCACAGCGTATCCGCGTGTTTGACAGCGGCTCGTCACATGCGATGACGATGATGGCGGTCGAGGTGGATGCCGAAGGACGCCCCACGATGTGGAAGGTGGAGAACAGTTGGGGAGCTGCTTCAGGACATAAGGGACATCTCATCATGACCGACGAGTGGTTCAACGAATACATGTTCCGCCTCGTGGTGAACAAGAAGTATGCCACTCCCGAGGTGCTGAAGGCGGCTAGCCAGAAACCCATACTTCTCCCCTGCTGGGATCCCATGTTTATGGGCGAGGAGTAACATCTGTTGCCGACATGCAGGACTTTTTGGAGGAAAATGCTGAAAAGTCGCAAAATAACGCGGCAAATTGACCTTTTTTGATTACTTTTGTGCCAACTTTGGGTGAAGTGTGCCTATGCACCTCCTCGAGGTTGGCATTTTTCACGGCATAGAGTCTATGAAACAGAAGAAAAAGCGAGTTATCGATATACAGTTTGTTACCGCGTGCATCAGCACATCATTGGTGTTGGTATTGCTGGGCGTAGTGACCTTGGTGGTGCTCTCGGCCAAGAGCCTCTCGGAGCATGTGCGCGAGAACTTGGAACTATCGCTCCTGCTCAACGAAGAGGTGAGCAAGCATGAGGTAGACCGCATAGTGGAGTATGTAGCAGCGCAACGCTACACCAAGGAGGTGGACTACATCTCCAAAGAGGAGATACTGGCCGAACAGACTGAGTCGATGGGACTAGACCCCACGGAATTCTTGGGATACAACCCCTACACGGCATCCATAGAGGTGAAACTCAAGGCCAACTATGCGAATACTGATAGCATCATACCCATCAAGAACAGGCTGATGCGCTATACACAGATACGCGAGATCTCCTATCCGAGCGAGTTGATGGATAGCGTGAATGACAATATCCGTAAGGTAAGTGCTGTGTTGCTGGTGCTGGCCTTGGCGCTGTCGCTCATCTCGTTCTCTCTCATCAACAACACCATCAAACTGACCATCTACTCGCAGCGTTTCTTGCTGCACACGATGAAGTTGGTGGGTGCCAGTTGGAGATTCATCCGACGACCCTTCATGTGGCGTAATTTCGCCATAGGCATCACCTCGGGTATCGTGGCGTGCGGCATCATCGGCGGAAGCATCTATCTGTTGCTGTACTATGAG
>JAZRMG010000136.1:0-10625 GCA_045647345.1 Bacteroidaceae bacterium
CCTCTCGCGACTCTCCTTTGCCACCATCCCCGAGAGCGAGGAGGATGTATACAGCGAGGAGTTTCCCGTATACGAGCAATACACCGAGAACTATGCCGAGCGGCTACAGCCCTATATAGACCGCATCGAGACCTGCACGGGTACGCTCCATTGCCCCGAGGCTGTGGCGTGGGTACGCGCCATCAACAAAGAGCTCCTCACCTTCGCTCGTGAAGCCGAGGATGGCGGCTATGCCCGTATGTCGAGACGCGGCATACTGATGGGCTTCTTCCGTGCCATGCTGCTCTACGTGATGAACGGCTGCCAGTGGGACGAGAACGTCGAGCGCTTTGCCACGTGGAGCGTCAAGTACGACCTTTGGTGCAAAATGCGCTTCTTCCGCGACATGCTGCGCAACGACATCGAGGGCGAGCGTGCTGCTCTGCAACGTGGCCCCGTAGGGCTGCTGCCGCTGCTGCCGCAGGAGTTCACACGCGATGATGTACGTGCCCTGCGCATAGCGCAAGGGATGAAGCCCGACCCGAACAATGCGATAAAGCAATGGCTGCATCGTGGGCAGGTTGAGAAAGATGACGCTCGCGGCCTTTATGTAAAAAAGGTTACGGTTACAGGTTACAGTTAATATACGCACTCTCTATGGCACGATTCAAGATAAGGGATTACCCCTTCGGGGATTTGGCCCAGGTGTACTACCCCGACCATGGCTATCAGTCGGCCCTGCGCCTCTTCCGCCGCGAGATGCACGACACGCGCGGCATGTGGCAGGCGATGCAGGACGTAGGCTACAAGGAGAATACCAAGGTGCTCACGCGGGCACAAGTGAAGGTCATCGTCAAGTTCCTTGGCGAACCGTAACACGAACATTAGATTTTTTTCATAACAATATTTCGTTGGGTGCGCTCTGCTGTGAAGCATGGCGCATCTTGCTTTGCCTACGTCATTGGTGTTAATGGCTGGAAGAATTGCAATAGAGTCTGCCGGAAGTTTTTGTTTTTTTATCATTGTAGGTTGGCTTTTTGTTAATAATTCATTTTTAACATCTTCTGAGTCAATTCGAGGGGTGAAAACGACGATTGTTCCATTTTTTTTGTGTAACTTTGCAGGCATTTTCTAAAGTGGAGGGTTTCGTGGACTTTTCGGAGGATGTGGAATCTCAGGCAAAGTAAATAAATAACAAAGACAGAATAATCGATGAAACAAAGACTTTTTATGGCTGCTCTTGCCCTCACAATGATGTTTCAAACATCATTGGCGCAGGTGTTTAAGGTTGCTGGAACAGTGGTCTCAAAAGAAGATGGCGAACCGCTCATCGGTGTTGCTATCCGCTCTTTAGAGGATCCTACGAGTGGAACGATTACCGATTTTGATGGTAATTACGCTATTGAACTCTCCGGTAAAGAGGCAACGCTGAGCTTTACTTATTTGGGTATGCGGGAACAGCAGCATAAGGTGACAGCAAAGACTAAAACTCTGGATGTCGAAATGCTGTCCGATGCGCAACTGATGGACGAGGTGGTCGTAGTGGCCTATGGCGTGAGAAAGAAGGGAACTATTGCAGGCTCGGTTTCAACAGTAAAAGCCGACAAGATTGCCGAAATTCCGGCAGCTGGTTTTGACCAGGCATTGCAAGGTCAGAGCGCAGGTCTTATGGTGCTCTCGAACTCAGGTGAACCCTCAAAAGCCGCCACTTTCCAGATTCGTGGTACCAACTCTATCAACTCGGGTACAGCCCCACTCTTCATCCTTGATGGTGTGCCCATCTCAAGCTCGGATTTTAATACCATCAGCCCCAGTGATATTGAGTCTGTTTCAGTATTGAAGGATGCGTCATCAACCTCAATCTATGGTGCACGTGCAGCCAATGGTGTGGTAGTAATCACCACCAAGCGCGGCACACAGATGGAGAAGCCCAAGGTGACACTCCGTGCACAGACCGGTTTCTCACAGTTGGCAAGCGCTAAGGAGTGGTCACTGATGAATACCGCTGAGCGCATCCAGTTTGAGAAAGAAATTGGGCTCGATGCGGGACAGGACTACGACTACCTGAGTCAGACTGACATCAACTGGCAGGAGGCTATCTTCAACAACCGTGCCATGCTGCAGAACTATGACTTCTCGGTGAGCCGCGCTACGGAGACGATGAACTACTTCGTATCGGCCAACTTCTACGACCAGGACGGTATCGCCCAAGGCTCTACCTTCCGTCGCTACTCACTGCGCAGCAATGCCGATGTGAAGACAGGTGACTGGCTCAAGATGGGAACCAATACGATGATGGCTTATGAGGAGGTACAGCAGGCCGACGAGGGCGCCTACACCCTGTATACCCCCATCTCAGCAAGCCGTTTCATGCTTCCTTACTGGAATCCTTACAAGGCCGATGGCTCTATCGCTTCATCAAAGGATGGTTCTTGGAAGGGCACTACGCAGAATCCCATCGAATGGATGGAAGACAACCCACAATTGAATCAAAAATATAAGCTACTGAGCACCGTATATGCCGAGGTAACCCCGATGAAGAACCTCACCGTACGCTCTCAGCTCGGTATCGACTTCTCACTCTCAACCACCGACATGAAGTCACTGCCCAGCTTCCCTGGCAACAACGGCATCGGTTCGGCTGGTAAAGCATCGGCTAATGCGCTGCAACTCACTGCTACCAACACAGCCAACTACAAATTCAATGTAGACCATGTGCACGACTTCAATTTCATGCTCGGTCAGGAGGGTGTAAACTATCGTACTGAGAGTTTCCAAGTAGTGACACGCGGTCAGAACAACGACTTCCTCACCACATTATCAAATGGCACATACGCCTCATCATGGGCCAATAGCTATTCGAGCTATGCTTACCTCTCATTCTTCGGACGCGGCGAATACAACTATATGGACAAGTACTACGCAGATTTCTCACTACGTAGCGATGCCTCGTCACGTTTCGGTAAGAATGGCCGTTGGGCAAGCTTCTGGTCGGTAGGTGCCATGTGGAATGTGTTGAAGGAGAAGTTTATGCGTCCCTACACCTGGATTACCAATGCGCAGGTGGCACTCAGCACAGGAACCTCGGGTAACTCATCAATCCCTAACTACGACCACTTGGCGCTCGTAGGTGGTGGTTATATCTACAATGGTGAGTCGGGTATCGCTCCTTCGAGCGAGGGAAACCCCAACCTCAGTTGGGAGCAACTCTGGAGCAGCAACCTCGCCCTGCACTTGGGCTTTGTGCACCGCTTCAACATCGACCTCGAGTTGTACAATAAGCTTACCACCAATATGCTGATGCTCGTACCGCAATCGTATGCCAATAACGGTTTCGGTCAGCGTTGGGACAACGTAGGTGCCATGGTCAACCGTGGTGTGGAGCTCTCGGCTAACCTCGATGTTGTCCGTACCGAGGACTTCGTATGGAACATCAATGGTAATGCTTCATACAACCATAATGAGATTACTGAACTCTACAACGGACTCGACGAATATGAGATGTCAGGTACATCAACCAAGCTTAAGGTAGGTCATCCCGTAGGTGAGTTCTACATCAACCGCTATGCTGGCGTGAACCCTGCTAATGGTGATGCCCTTTGGTACGACAAGGAGGGCAACATCACCACAGAATTCCGCGAATCCGACAAAGTTCTCGTCGGTAAGACCTATATGGCTCCCTGGCAAGGAGGTTTCGGTACTTCTGTATCATGGAAGGGTTGGACAGCAAGCACGCAGTTTGCTTGGGTTGCTAATCGTTGGATGTTTAATAACGACCGTTTCTTCGAAGAGAGCAATGGCTTATACTCTGTATACAACCAGTCAAAGCGCCTACTCTATGACCGCTGGAAAAAGCCCGGTGACATTACCGATATCCCTCGCTATGGCGTAACACCTCAGATGGATTCACGCTTCCTTGAGGATGCCTCGTTCTTGCGCATGAAGAATCTGATGCTCAGCTATACCTTGCAACCTAAGACATTGGAAAAGATGAAGGGAATCGGTGGCGCACGCATGTATGTACAGGGTCAAAACCTCTTTACTTTCACCAAGTTTAGTGGTATCGACCCCGAGTCTACCAGCAATGTGTATGCTGCGCAGTACCCCATGTCTAAACAGTTCTCAATCGGTCTTGAACTCAACTTCTAAACCACAGACGAATTATGAAGAAACTCAAATCATATCTGCTTATCACGCTCAGCGTGTGTATGCTATCATCTTGTCTCGACAAGTATCCGCAAGATGAAATCCCGGCAGACAGCGCCATCACTACTATCGAGGAGGCCAATCAGGCCGTTATCGGTATCTATAGTGCTTGGCTCAGCGGTGCCCTTTACAGCGGCTACCTCACCTTGCTCCCTGACCTGCAGGCCGACCTAGCCTATGCAGTCAACGGTTATACCAACACTTACGGTGACGTATGGCGTTGGGACATCCTTGCCACCAATTCACAGATTACCTCCGTGTATGGTGCGCTCTACAATGTCATTGGTTGCAGCAACTTCTTGCTGGCCAATGTCGATAAGGTGCGTGAGAACATCTACAGCGATGAGGACTTTGAACGCTTGGAGCAATACTGCGGTGAGGCCTACTTCGCTCGTGCCTTGGCTTACTCAGAGCTTATCAAACTCTTCTGTAAGGCTTACGAGAGCGACGAGGAGGCTGCCGATGAGTTGGGCGTAGTACTCAAGACAGCTTACTACAGCGACGAACCACTAGTACGTGCCTCATTGAAAGACTCGTATGACTTTGTTATCAAAGATCTGCAGCGTGCTGAAGATTGCTTGCAAATCGATGAAGATAATGAAGAGGGATACACCTATTATGATAGCCCCTACTTCAGTATATATACGGTATACGCGTTGCGCGCGCGTGTAGCTCTTTATATGAAGGACTATGCCAATGCCATCAAGTACGCTACATTGCTCATCGAGAGTGGAGAGTTCCAGTTGGCAAGTGCCAGCACATTGGCTACTACCATGTCTGACTATTTGTCAATGACCAACAAGCAGATCAGCCTATACGAATACATGTGGCGCTACAACTTCTCCTATGAGACCATTTGGAAGGTAGGCTTCACCACCACAGCTTATGGCGGATCCTTAGGCTCTATCTTCTTCAACTGGGACTTCTCGTCCTACAAGCCTGACTATGTGCCAGCCCAGTGGGTGCTCGCTCTTTATGGGGCTAACGACCTGCGTTACAATGCAATCTTCCAACAAGTGACTACTGGACACAGTCACGGCCTCACCTGGCCTTTACTTGCCAAGTATTGGGGCAACCAAAGTCTCTTTGAGAGTGCACAGATGCTCCACGTATGTGAGCCTCAGGTATTCCGTCTTTCAGAGCAATACCTCATTCGTGCCGAAGCCTATGCACAACAGGAGAAGCCCGATTATGCTAAGGCATCGGCCGACATCACAGAGTTGCGCAAGGCACGCTATAGCACAGGCGCATCGGCAGCACTCACCAAAGACAATGCCATGGATATCATCGAGGAAGAGCGTGTGAAGGAACTCTACATGGAAGGTTTCCGCCTGCAAGACCTCAAGCGTTGGCACAAAGGTTTCGAACGCACACCGCAAGAGCAGTCGCTCTCTAATGGTAGCAGTTTGAAGATTGACAAAGACAACAAACTCTTTGTATGGCCCATTCCGCAGCACGAATTGGAATCA
The DNA here is from genome assembly GCA_045647345.1 of Bacteroidaceae bacterium. Classification (GTDB taxonomy): domain Bacteria; phylum Bacteroidota; class Bacteroidia; order Bacteroidales; family Bacteroidaceae; genus UBA1189. Next base: position 5,655 of record JAZRMG010000136.1, read on the forward strand.
CCAAACGCCAACATCGAGCCCAACGAAAGCAATAAATAATGAAGGAGGAACAACACATGAACAAGAAAATAGCACTCGCCATAGCAGCATCTATCGTGATGCTCACCACATTTACCAGTTGTGATGAAGAGCGCACCTTATATAAGGGTCCCGAATACATCATGTTTGCTGATACCCTCACCGTACTTGGGGTAGAGAACAGCGAAGAGATTTTCGACATCGCTATTGCTGCCACCGCCGTAAGCGACCAAGACCGCACCGTGGCCGTTGAGGTTGTCGACAAGCACAGCAATGCCATCGAAGGCATACACTATACACTCGAATCAAACACCGTGACCATCAAGGCTGGTGAGTTGGTGGGTAACCTCCGCATCAAGGGTATCGCAGAGAACCTCACCGTAGACTACGATCCTGAGGTAACGCTTCACCTCATTGCTGATGAGAAGTACCAGTGGGATCTCTACAGTGGCGATACCACCCGTGTCGTATTACGCAAGGTATGTCCCTTCGACATCAATGCCTTCTCGGGTTACGCAATGATCACCTCTACCTTCCTCTACAACTATACAGGAAGCTACAACCGCCTTATCAAGACTGAGGTCGACACTACCGAGGAGAACACCATTATTATGCGTGATTTCTACTACGATGGTTACGATGTAAAGCTGCGTTTCACTAACGACGACCCGCTCAACCCACTCATCGAGATGGACGACCAGCCCTTGGTGACTACAGGTGAAGCCTTCGGCACCATCTATGGCGACGGTATGCTCCATATCTACCAGCCTACCAACTATGTCAGCTACTACAGTGCATGTGAGAAGTTCATCTACCAATATATCACCCTTTGGGTGCCGGGCATGGCTGCAGGTACCAATACGGTAGGCACCTTCATCCATGCTATCGAATGGATTAGCGATGATGAAGCGCGTGTATTGATGAATCAAGGATATTAACGAGACGACACAATAAAAACATGAAGAAGAATAAAATGTTATTGGGAGCTGTTGCTGTAGCTGCACTCCTTTTCAGCGCCTGTAATGATGTTATTCAGGGTACTACGGAAGTGACTTTTCCCACTGAGACACAGACTTTCACAGTCAGTCCTAGCGACACGATTATGGTAACCTTTACGGCAAGTTCCTCTTGGCAGCTCTCTTCTGATGCCATGTGGTGCAGAGTCGATGGCTTATTCCTTGATACCAATGGTAAGGCTGGTGAGCAAAGTGTTGCTTTCGTTATCAATGCTGATGGACATAGCGTAAATGAGAGCAAGGCTAATATAACCTTGCGCATGGGTAATGAGAGTGGTGTAATTGCTGTTGTTACTCGCACAGGCATCACCAACGCCATCGTTGTCGGATGCGATACGCTCAATTATAAGCATAATCAAACCGTGACTATCGGCACCAGTGGTACGCAGGAATTGGTGATACGCCAAAGTACGTTCGATATTAACAACCTCTATATTACAAAGAATGCCGAATGGTTTGATGTAGAACGTGTAGATACGATAATTACTCTTAGTGTGAAGGCTGAGTACCTTAAGTATAGTCAGCACAGCATTACTGATTCCATTTACCTCAGTGACAAGGATACTCCTATGCTTTGCCTCAACGTACAATATTCAGGTATGGATGCGCAGAAGGTGATTCTTCAACCGTCTACTCAGTGGGCACTGAAAGTGTCGAGTGATGGTCTCACTTATAAGGAATCGTTGTATGAGACCCTTTATGAGGCTCCGGTCAAGTCTACTATAACGGTTCTCAATGATGCTTATACACTCTATTATGCTATATATGACAATACTGCTGGCTGTGTTCTCGTAGATACGGATAGTAAACAGTGGTTCGCTGTTCAGGACGATAAGTCTGGGCATGTCAGCATTTCCTTTGACGCAAACGAGGGAAGTCGCCGCAAAGCGTATGTGTTCGTATTGCCTCAAGCTCTTAACGATAGTCTTGCTGGTGCAAATACTCCCATTGCCAATATGGTTTCTGGACTTCTTTTCGAAAAAGTAGAAGATAAATTTGAAATTAAGGAAACAAGCGAGCAATATCTCATTGCTGAATTTATTCAAGAAAATGCGCTTGCCGATTTTTTCAGCATTCAGCATGGTACAGAGTTGTCTGAGATTGATTTTACGCAGGAAACCGATGCTTCATGGCTTGAACAGACGGCCAGTCATGGCGTACCTGCTGATGCCGTATTCCGTACTCAATTGGAATTCGGGACATCATACAATGTCAATCCTAAGCTCTCTGTTGAGGCATGGAAACCTGATGTTGCTGATGGAGCACACATCGAGTTGTATGGAAAAGACGGACAGAAGTATGTTGCGGGTTATGACTACAAGGCTGAACCTGCCATGACTGAAGACGATCTCTATTATTACATGCAGTTCCAGATGTATCTGGAGGAGGAATTTGTCATTTACTTTATTGATGACCAAGGCAATCATCTCAAAGCACTAATCGTAGAACCTATCTTGTAAACTACACAATAGGATATGAATATGATAAAGATATATAATCGCATCGCTATTCTTGCACTTCTTCTGTGCTCTTTGGTTGGTATCACCAGTTGTACAGAGCAAGACGACGATTTGGCCGCAGCTTACGGCTACGTACAATTCAAGCTCTACAAGAACGACACTGTTCCTGTAGCCACACGTGCCTTAGACTATCTGCACGAAGCACACAAAGTGAAAGTAACCATGCAGCACGAAGGCTCCACCATCGAGCAAACCCTCGTACTCAATTCCTACAACAATGAGAACGCCGCCTATGGTCTGCGTAGCGATAAGTTACAGCTGCTCATCGGTGATTACAGAGTGGTCAACTACACCCTTTACGACAGGCTCGATCAACAGCTGATGTCAACTCAGGTCTCTTCACAATTCACCATTATTGCCAACGGACTCGTCACCCATAATCTGGCTGTTGAGGTAACCGAGCGAGGCAAAGCATCGTTCCGTCTTGTCAAGCCCGAGAGTTTCACTCGCGCAGAGAGTGGTGCATATCCCTTTAGCAACATTAAGGCGGTGAGTATCACCGTAAAGAATAAAGACACGCAAGAGAGTGTCGAGATCAGCAAAGTAGCAACGATCTATGAAGAAGGGTTCCGCGAGGTAGAAGGCTCAGAGTACAACGCACAGACAGCTTACTTCACCGTCGATACCGTTGTATGGCTCAAAGCTGGCACATATAGCATCAGCAATTATGTCACCTATTCCGATAAGAAGGGACGCACTGCCCTCGAAGCCGTAAATGTCAATAGTGAGGAGACATTTACTATCGCAGACAATCAGCTCCAAGAGAATATCCCAGTAACCATTCAGCTCAGCGAAACAGCCGAACATATTAAGGACTACCTTGCATTGAAAGAGATCTGGCTTGCTTTGGATGGCCCCAACTGGAGTTACTATGGCGAGGCCGAAGCTCCTGGTTGTAATTGGGACTTCAACAAAGATCTCGACATGTGGGGACAACAGCCTGGTGTGACCATTGGTAACGACGGCCGCGTGGTCTCTCTCTCATTAGCAGGTATGGGTGCTCGTGGTATCGTTCCCGATGCTATCGGTCAGCTCACTGAGGTTGCCGTACTCTCTTTGGGTGCACATGATGAGTTGTTGGGTGGTCACCTCTTCGACGATGCAGGTCCCAACATGACTGCTGAGCAACGCCAAGCCATCCGTATGGACTACCATGAGAAGTTCCTCAAGCGCGATATCCGTGAAGGCCTCTCTGATATCTTGCAGGAAGGCATCAACCGTGATGGCAAGCAGGCTCCCATCAAGCCCAGTAGCCGTATCAGCCTTATGGATGTACAGTTTGGCAACCTCACCAACGAGATTACCGGCATATCACGCGCCATGATGCGCCTCACCAAGCTGCAGCAGTTCTATATTGCCAACTCACCCATTACTACCGAAGGATTCTTCATCGATGTCAAAGAAGATTCACCCTTCTATGCCGAACAGGATACGTGGAGTTGGGCTGACATGGGATCGCTTACCGACGTTGAGATATATAACTGTCGCAACCTCAAGGCCCTCCCTCTGGAAATGCTTACTGGGCTTCCCGAGTTGCAATCACTCAACATTGCCTGCAACAACAACATTACAGGTGCTCAGCTCAAGAGCGATTGGGAAGCCATCATCGAAGGTACCAGCGGTCCCCGCTTACAGCTGCTCTACATGGGCTACAACAACTTGGAGGAGTTCCCTTCATACGAGCACTTGAGCAAAATGGTCAAACTCGCTTTGCTCGACTGTACCAACAATAAAATCAAGACCCTACATCCTTTTGGTAAGAATATCAACCTCACTAAGGTATACCTCGACTACAACGAGATTGAGCATGTCCCTGGTCACCGCGAAGAGGATGGTTACGACTACTTCTTCGGCTACTACGACGTGGAGCTGTTCTCATGCACTCACAACAAGCTCACCGAGGTCCCCGACATCTTCAATGCTAAGTCGGTAAATATCATGAAGGATATAGACTTCTCATACAACCAGATTACCGGCTTTGAGAATGGCGACAAGCATCGTGGTATCAATGCGACCTCGGTTTCTCTCTCATACAACAAACTCGAGGAGATGCCTGCCGTACTCTTCAAGACCGGTTCGCCCATGAACGTGCTCGTACTCTCTGGTAATGGTATGAAGCGCATCCCCGAAGGTTCTATGACAGGTAAGTACTCACACTATCTGCAGACCCTCGACCTCAGTTACAATAAGCTGACCAATCTACCTTCTGACCTTTGGGCTACCAACGTGCCTTACCTCTATGGTATCGACCTCAGCTACAACTGCTTCTCAGACTTCCCCTACGAACCGCTCGACTGTTCTTATCTTACAACCTTCGGCATACGCCACCAACGTGACGATGAGGGTAACCGCACACTACGCACTTGGCCCACAGGTCTTTATACCTGTCCCAGCCTAGCAGCGTTCTATATTGGTTC
>JAZRMG010000137.1:0-23177 GCA_045647345.1 Bacteroidaceae bacterium
GGAGACGCTGAGCGAGGACTATTATCGCTACCTCAAGTCGGCCTCTTCATTTTCAATGCTAGGCGGCACCTTCGTGGGCGAGCCTACACCGATACATACCAATATCCGTGGCGGACTGGGCATCGTAGGCAGTTATAGTAGCACGCCATGGGTGGGCGATAGCTTGTGGTATAAACTGGAAGTTGAAAATTGAATTGATAGTTAATGCAGAACTGTTTTATAAACAAAAGAAGCACTTTCGTCGAGGAAAGTGTTTCTTTTTTGTCTTAATATCATAGCTTTGGTTTCAAGAACTGCCCCGTATAGGACTCCTTGCATTGGGCCACCTCTTCGGGCGTACCACAAGCCACGAGCTGTCCACCGCGGTCTCCTCCTTCGGGACCGATGTCGATGATATGGTCGGCACACTTGACAACCTCCATGTTGTGTTCAATGATAAGTACGGTGTGTCCGCGCGAGATGAGCGCATCACACGACGCAAGCAGCTTCTTGATAGCGTGGAAGTGGAGACCCGTAGTAGGTTCATCGAAGATAAACATCGTAGGTTCCGACTTCTCCAGGCTGAGGTCGTAGGCGAGCTTCACACGCTGGTTTTCGCCACCCGAGAGGGTAGACGAGCTCTGCCCCAGCTTCACATACCCTAGTCCTACGTCTTGCAGGGGTTTAAGACGACGCACCACCTTCTTGGCTCCGTGTTCAGTAAAGAACTCTACGGCTTGGTTGACGGTCATCTCCAGTATGTCGTGTATGTTCTTGTCATGATAGGTCACGAGCAGTGTATCGCTCTTGAATCGCTTGCCATGGCAGGCCTCACACTCCAGCACCAGGTCGGCCATAAACTGCATCTCTACCGTGATGGTTCCCTCGCCCTTACACTCCTCGCAGCGTCCTCCCTCACTATTGAAGGAGAAGTAGCCTGCTGTATAACCCAATTGCTTAGCCAGGGGCTGTTCGGCAAAGAGTTTGCGTATTTCATCGTAGGCCTTGAGGTAGGTGACGGGATTGGAACGCGAAGAGCGTCCTATAGGATTTTGGTCGACAAACTCCACGGCACGCAACATACGCACATCTCCCTCGAGGCTGAGGTGCTCGCCGGGACGCTCGCTGCCTTCGCTATACTCGCGCGAAAGGGCGTTGTAGAGCACATCTCGTACGAGCGAACTCTTTCCGCTTCCGCTCACGCCAGTGACCACGGTCATCACATTGAGAGGGAACTTGACATCGATGCCCTTCAAGTTATGGTGACGCGCCCCCTTAATCAGTATATAGTTGTTCCACGGACGTCGACTCTGCGGCACGGCGATGGTCTCCTCACCCAAGAGGTAGCGCACGGTGTGGCTCTCGGTGCCGGGCTGCAGGTCGTGCATATCGCCCTGATAGACGATTTCGCCACCTAGACGTCCCGCCTGAGGACCCACGTCGATGATGTAGTCAGCCTTACAGATGATGTCCTCATCGTGTTCCACCACGACTACCGTATTGCCCGCCTCCTGCAGCTGGCGCAGCACACGGATAAGTTTGTCGGTATCGCGGCTGTGAAGGCCTATCGAAGGCTCGTCGAGAATGTAGAGCGAGCCCACGAGCGGACTGCCCAATGAGGTAACGAGGTTGATGCGCTGGCTCTCACCACCCGAGAGCGTATTGCTCAGCCGGTTCAGTGTGAGGTAGCCCAGCCCCACATCGAGAAGGAACTGCAGGCGATTGTTAATCTCCACCAGTAAACGCTTGGCAATCGCTGCATCGTGTTCGCTGAGTTCCAGCTGGGCAAAGAAGCGGTGCAGCTCGGTCACGGGCATCTCCACCAGTTCGCAGATATTGCGTCCCCCTATATTGACATACTCGGCCTCCTTCTTCAGTCGCGAGCCATGGCAGGTGGGACATATCGTCTTACCGCGGTAGCGGGCAAGCATCACACGGTACTGTATCTTGTATTGGTTCTCTTCGAGCATCTTGAAGAAGGAGTCAATGCAGGGTTTCGTGCGGGGGCCGTGCCACAGGTAGTCCTTCTGTGCTTGGGTAAGTGCATAGTAAGGTTCGAAGATGGGAAAGTTCTCCTTCACGGCCATGTGGATAAACTCGTCACGCCAGGCACTCATCTTATCGCCACGCCAACACACCACGCATCCGTCATAGACACTCAGCGCCGTATTGGGAATTACCAACTGCTCGTCAATACCGATGACACGGCCAAAGCCGCCACATGTAGGACAGGCGCCCATAGGCGAGTTAAACGAGAAGAGTTGCTCCGAAGGTTCCTCGAAGGTAATGCCGTCAGCCTCGAAGCGCTTGCTGAAGCTGTGCAATATACCTGCAGGAAAGAAGCGCAGCATACACTCTCCCCCACCCTCATAGAAAGCAGTCTCGGCACTGTCAATGAGTCGGCTTATGGTCTCCTTAGATTCGTCGACGCTGAGACGGTCGATGACAAGAGAAACGGTCTCCATCCTGCCCTCCCCTCGGAAGGGTGATTCAGCCATCACTGCCAAGTAATCTTCTATGCGCATTATTTCTCCCCCACCTGCAAATCCCCCACCTTGGGAGGGGATAGGAGAAACCACCTCCACACGGGCAAAGCCCTGCTGCATAGCCACGGTGAGCTGCTCCTCCATAGTGCGTCCTTCGCGCACAACAAGCGGTGCCAGTACGGTGAAGCGTGTGCCGGAACTGTAGGAGCGCATGCAAGCCACGATATCTTCAGTATCATGTTTCTTCACCAGCTGTCCAGTCACAGGCGAATATGTCTTACCTACACGGGCAAAGAGCAGACGCAAGTATTCATAAATCTCGGTCGAGGTACCCACGGTAGAACGCGGGTTGCGTGAACTCACCTTCTGCTCTATAGCAATAGCAGGGGGTAACCCCTTAATAAAGTCACACTCGGGTTTCTTCATGCGCCCCAGGAACTGGCGTGCATAGGACGACAGGCTCTCCACATAGCGGCGTTGCCCTTCGGCATACAGCGTATCGAAGGCGAGTGACGACTTGCCCGAGCCAGACAATCCTGTCACCACCACGAGTTTGTTGCGAGGGATATCCACAGCAACATTCTTCAGATTGTTGACGCGTGCTCCCTTGACACTTATGAATTTTTCTTCGCTCATCGCTTCCCAGCTAGATTATTTATGCACCTCAAAGGCATTATACACAGCATCGCCAACAAATGTCAGGTTACCTGATACCAATATCGGCTCATCACAAGACCTTACCAACAGCAAGCCACCATTGAGTGTGAGATTACTATCTGTGGTAACGCCGCGCGAACGTGAGTCAAGACCATCTTCCTTGTGCGTCGCACCCGAAGTAACCACCATGACGCGACTATTCTTCAGCGTGACATCTCCGACATTATTGATGCCTTTACCACCTGCGCCAACACTCTTGGTACCGATGATTACGTCTTGCATCTTCAGAGCACCCTTGCTACGAATAGCAGCCGATGACGAGAGATCCCCATCCTCGTAGAGTGCATCACCCTCAGTAAAAGCAGTAATCTTGCCACCCTTGAGCAACATATCTCCCTCACTCATCAGTGCCTTGGAGCCAGCACCTCTGACCGTAGCCTGCACGATACCGCCCGACATGGTAAAGGTGGACATGGCACGCAAACCGTGTCCCTTGTTGCCAGCGGTAGTTACCTTGACTAGGCCACCCTTAATCTCTATATAAGGTGTTATGGTCGGATCGATAATGCCAAATTCGTCACCCTCATACGAAGCTGTAACACCCTCATCGACACTATTCACGATAAGCTTGCCTGCAGCAATCTCAATATACCCTTTGCCTACATCCAAACCATCTTGCTGAGCATCTACAAGCACCATACCGCCCGACATGATGAAGCGGTCGTTAGTATTAATGCCATCGCGCACAGCACTGATTGTGATATTGCCGTTACGCATACGGATATAGTCGTCGCTCACGATACCGTGTCCACCGATGCTCTTGACATCCAACGAGCCCTTACCCGAAAACACCAATTGCCCTTCACTGAAGAAGGCACCCTTCTGATCCTCGTTTGCTGACATGGTATAGGTAGTACCATCTGCCAGTTTATTAACAGAGCCATCAACTAACTTCACCATGATAGTCTTACCCGACTGGATATTGATAGCTGCACCCGTGGGGTTGGTTATATCGACACCATCCAATGTCACCTGTGTCTTATAGTCAGAATAGAGTTTGAACGAACCGTTCGTGGTAGTACCCTTCAAGGTGTAGGCAATATTCTTCTTGGTAGACGAGATTATGACATGAGCGCCCGACACCTTGGACATCACGCCACTCACCGTACCGCTCACCGTGGCCTTATCACCACTATAGGTAATGGTCACACTAGTGGTAGGCGCGTAGTTCTCGATAAAGTCGCCATAGTCGTCGTGGTTCTTGTCGGTAATCACCTGCTCCTTCATCTCGCTATACGATGTATCGTCAGCTGCATCGATGACAACATCAACACGGGCACCATCGTAGCTGTATTGTCCAACATAAGCACCGGATTTTGCAAAATTGATAGCATCAATGCCGTCTACAGCGTAGCTTACAACAGAGTTCGTACCTGCGGTAGTGAGATAAAGCACGGTACCCTCTTCATTAAAGGTCATCTCAGTATCAGAACCCTTGAAATAGCCAACACTACCATCCTTACCTGTCACACAAAAATCAGGGACATCATCAACAACTGCCCATGACATCACAGATGTCAGGAGCGCAAGAGATAGAAGCATCAGTCGTCTCATTGCTTTACGAATTTAAGAGTTTCACTTCCAACCACTGCCACATAGGTTCCTGCAGGCAGATGTGCCACACTGATAGGAGCAGCAGCAATACGCTGCACACACGAGAGAACCTGAGTACCACTGACGTGATAAACAGCAATTACAGCCCCAGGAGCATTCTGTACAACAAGTTTCTGTTTTACAGACGAATACTCCATCTTATTAGGAATATCCATCGTCTCTATCGATGAGTAGGTAACAGAATAGATTTTCTTGATATCCTTGATCTCAAAAGTATTCTTTACCGCATTGTTCACATGAAAAAGCATCTTTCCGTCAGAGAAGGTAATCTTGGCATCCATAATATCCTCATCCAACATGATTTCCGTGTTATCATGGAGTGCTACAAACATCTTTTGTGCACTCACCTGCAACGTGCCCATAAAGAGCAGTGCTAGCATTAGGTATAAATTGCGTTTCATTGCATACACTATATAATCTTTTTATAATATAATGGTCAAAATTCAAAGGCATAGCCAAGACCCAACACATGACCGCTGACCTCATCGATGTCAGCATAATCCTGGTAGCGATAGAACGCCTTCAGCTTATTTTTCTTATTGATCTTATACTCCGTGCCCACGGTGTAGCGCACCTTGTCGAGCGCAAAGGCTTTGTCAAGTTCGTTATATACCTCCACCTCTGCAAAGGGCTCGAACGGACATTTCTTGATATCGTAGCTCACCTGAAGGCGCGTACGCAGTTTGTGGTCGCTCTTGGCCAACTTTTCGTCGACCATCAGCTCAGGATTGGGATCCCACTCTTGGAACGGTTCGTTATAATAATAACGTTCGCGGTCACACTCGGCAGCCATGCGATAGGTATACTGGTAGCGTTCGCGCAGCGAGAACTTGACACGTCCCCACTTGAATGATCCCGTAAGCGAGGCGGTAGCACGGTGACGTGCTGTCCAATAGGCAGCATCGACATTCTTGTGCTTGGGGACATCAGTCAGCACACCATCTTCATCCTCCTTATACTTCACCTCAGTTTCACCCATATACTGCATATACATATAGGTATAGCCCACATCAGCCTTGAGGAAGGGAAGGAAATTCTTATCTTTATACGACAGGTTCACCGCTCCTGACACGCGCTCGGTCATGGCCGACATGTCCTGCGTGCGGTACTCACCTTCGAGCGAGAGTTCCATTTTCTTATTGAGTTTGGTAGAACCTTCTACGCTCGTCCACACACCAAAATCACTTTGAGCAACCATTGCTGAAGTCGCCAACAACAGGCATCCTGTGCCTAAAATTCTTTTAACACTTTTCATAGTCATTACTTTTTTACCCGACAAATATAGTCGCCAATTCTGAAAAGATTCTGAAAAATTCACATCCTTTACGCTAAAATGCAGCATATATAAATAAAAAACATTGCATGCATGCGCAAAGTTCTCCCCTCGACACATACATTCAACACACGTTTGCGTTATCCTACCTTGGGCAGGCGGCCCACATGGTTCACACTATTCACCTCGTTCACCAGGGGTTCATAGTAGATTTTCACCATGACCGTATCCTTGGAGAAGTCGATGGCGCCTACCTCTACACGCTGGATATCCAATCCGGTGCGCTTCTTGAGATCCTCGATAAGTTCTTCCTCGCGTTCGGGAGTGATGAGGCTTACATTATCGTACAGCACCAGTTTGCTTGCTACGTGTTTCACCCAGCGGTTGCTTTCCATAGCCCATATAGAGATGATGAACAGCAGGTTAGTGGCTAGAAGCTCCACGTAGCTGATGCTGGAATCGAGGGCATTGATGGTGCTCACGGCAATGATGAGGAAGAGATAGGTCATCTCACGGATTGGCACCGACTCGGTGCGGTAACGTATGATGCCAAAGATGGCAAACAGACCGAGAGCCACGCCCGTCTTCAGTTTCACTCCTCCCATGAGGAAGATGATCAGGAACACGCTGATAGAAATCAGTATAAAGGTGACGAAATAGTCACGACGCTTGCTCTTAGGATAATAAAATACACGCACAATCAATGCAACCACTGCCACATTAAGAAAAAATCGCAGAATAAGCTCGGTCAGTCCGCCCCAGTCGGCCCACACGGGTCCAGCCAATGATTCGGTCAATGATTGCACGTCTAAATCTAATTCTTCAGCTGCGGCAAGAGCGCTTTTCACGCCTCCGGCAGCAAGGCTCAACAGGTTTCCCATAGTATCAATAATTGTTTAAAAGTTTATCTATTCTTGTAAATCTCGGCTTAAAGTTACCCTGCTTGAGTGTCGGCTTGGTGAGTGCCGACCCTATACAGTATTTACTAAAACCCGACGGTTTGATGCGCAGTTCGCGCAGCATCTCCTTCACGGGTGAGTACACATTGCCATCGCGCTTGAGCTCGATGATGACGAGGCGGTCAAACGTGCTGTGAATGTCGGTCTCGCAGTGATGGAACTTCACGTGGCAGTCAATGGTGAGGCGCTCCGTCTTTGCCATGTTCACCAATGTGATGCGCTCAAACCGGTTTTCCACCTTCGGAACAAGGTCGGCAAGCAAGTAGTGCGCATGCTTAGCAAGCAAGGTGTCACCGCCATCAGCTACCAAGGTTTCTACATCGCTTACGGTCATACGTTTCTTCTTTGTACGTCCGTGGTTGTTCTTGTTCTTCACTTCGAGGAAGGTGTCACCCGAGTCGAGGTAGGTACGCACGCGTATCTTCTGCCTCACAAGGCGTCCATTGTGGTGCATCGTGTACATCTCCTCGTCTGGAGTATCCAAATAAATGGTGTGGTATCTGTTGTATCGTTTGCCCTCAATCTGCTGCACCATGTATTTCCCTTGTGCCAACACGAGCAATTGCTGCAGCTGTTCGATCGTTGCCAGATATTTCTTGTCGATACGATTCATCAACTTGATATCCTTCATCTCAGCCAGTGAGATGGGCGGCAATTTTTCTAGCAATTGTACGATATGTTGTTCCATAGCATATAGACACACGTCACGAATATGTGCAAATATAGTAATATTTTTTGAAACCCGCGAACAAAAAAGCCCAAAAACACGCCAAATGGACTCTTTACAACACTTATCTGAGGCGAACTATTGCAAAAAAGAAAAAAACCGCCTACCTTTGGCTATTAAACTTAAAAACTCATACACTAAAAACTTAAAAATATATGCAAGAATACTTGAACGAAGCACAGGAGATGATGGAGATGGCCATCCTCCACGTAGAAGACGAGCTCGCCCGCATCCGTGCCGGCAAAGCCAACACCCGCATCCTCGATGGCATCCGTGTTGACTCATACGGCAGCATGGTACCCTTGAGCAACGTAGCCTCAGTCACCACCCCCGATGCACGCACCATCGCCATCAAGCCTTGGGACAAGAGCATGTTCCGCATCATCGAGAAGGCTATCATCGACTCACCCCTCGGCATCATGCCCGAGAACAATGGCGAAATCATCCGTCTCGGCATCCCCCCACTCACCGAGGACCGTCGTAAGCAGTTGGCCAAGCAATGTAAGGAGGTAGCCGAGCACGCCAAAATCAGCATCCGCAACGCTCGCCGCGACTGCATCGACGCACTGAAGAAGGCCGTTAAAGATGGCATGCCCGAAGATGTACAGAAAGATGGTGAGGAGAAACTCCAGAAGCTGCACGACAAGTACGTGAAGAAAGTAGAAGAGCTCTACGCCGACAAGGAGAAGGAAATCATGACCGTATAAGACGAATTGAAAATTGAAGATTGAAAGTTAAAAGCAATAATATAGCTGTTGTGCACAACAGCTATATTATTACCAAATTAAAAGTTATTGCAAGACTGAGTCAAACTTACTTGAACTCTTGTAGCGCCCCCCGATGCTCAGCAACTATTTTAAATTATTGCAAGCACTTCGCCGACGACATCATCGCGGAGCCTGATTTTCAATTTTCAATTTTTAATTTTCAATTTTCCACATGCTTGGACTTGTAATCAAGAACACTGGCAGCCAGTATATCGTGAAGACCGATGAGGGCATCCTCGTTGACTGCCGTATCAAGGGCAACTTCCGACTCAAAGGTATCCGTAGCACCAACCCTGTGGCCGTAGGCGATAGGGTTGTGCTCACTGAGCCTACCGATGGTATTGCCTACATTACCGATATCGAGGAGCGTCGCAACTACATCATACGCCGCGCCTCGAACCTCTCCAAGCAGTCGCACATCCTCGCCGCCAATGTCGACATGTGCCTGCTCATTGTCACCATCAACTACCCAGAGACCTCCACCACCTTCATCGACCGCTTCCTTGCCACTGCCGAGGCCTACCGTATACCCGTACACCTCGTGTTCAACAAGGTAGACCGCTACGACGAAGCCGAGCGCCGCTACCTCGAGGCCATCGTACACCTCTACCGCACCATCGGGTACAACTGCTCCTGCGTGTCGGCACTCAACAATGTAGGACTCGATGAGGTGCGTGCCGCCCTCAGCGGAAAGACCACCCTCCTCTCGGGCAACTCGGGGGTAGGCAAGAGCACCCTCATCAACGCCCTGATGCCCGATCTGCGCCTACGCACTGCCGAGATATCCGAGCGCCACAATACGGGTATGCACACCACCACCTTTTCCGAGATGTTCCCCTTCGGCGAGGGCGGCTGGCTCATCGACACTCCGGGTGTCAAGGGCTTCGGCACCTTCGACATGGAGGAGGAGGAGATAGGCCATTACTTCCGCGAGATCTTCGCCATCTCGGCCGACTGCCGCTATGGCAACTGCACCCACACCCACGAGCCCCACTGCGCCGTGCGCCAAGCCGTCGAAGAGAGTCGCATCAGCCAGTCGCGCTACGCCTCATACCTCAGCATGCTCACCGACAAGGAGGAGGGCAAATACCGCGAGGGATACTGAGGGAATTCCGAATAAGCAATCTTTCGATGCTGAATCCTGAAACATTTTCAATCTCAACTCTCAGGTTATCAGCGTTTCGTCCCCGTATGCGTAAACACCGAGGCCTTCACAGGAAGATTCTTTTCGTGAGCCATGCGTGAAGGCGTGGGATACTCCAACTTTTCGAAGTCTGCAATCGCAGCGCGTATATCGCCCAAGAGCATGTCCGCCATGTCGCGACTGAAGCCCTGGCGCACCACGATACGCATCACTACGCTATCCTCGATGTTCTTCGGCATGGTGTAGGCAGGCACCATCCAGCCGCTCTGCTTCAACTTATCCTGCAGGTCGAAGAGCGTCCACTTGGCTTGCTTTGCGTAGTCCTCCTTCATGTACCATATGAAGAGCGGATTCACGATGTCGGTGCTGTAGTTCTTGAACGGCGCCATCTTGCCAATCTCTGTGTGGAGGTAGCGAGCAATCTCCATCGAATTCTGCTGCACCTGACGGTAGCCCTCGAATCCGAGGCGAATAAACTGGTAGTACTGACCCAGCACCTGTGCTCCTGGGCGAGAGAAATTGAGCCCCACCTGTGTGATGTCCGCCCCGAGATAGTTCACCGAGAACGACATCTTGCCCGGCAAGTACTTCTTATCCTTCCAAATCACCCATCCAAGCCCTGGATATACAAGCCCATACTTGTGACCCGAAGTGCTGATAGAGAGCACCCACTTGAGGCGGAAGTCCCACTTCTTATCGGGCTGCAGGAAGGGCAGGATGAAACCGCCCGAAGCTGCATCCACATGGATGGGGATATCGTGACCCGTGCGAGCATTGTACTCGTCGAGAGCCGCATCGAGTGCCTCCACATCATCGTTCAGTCCCGTCCAGGTCACACCCTGAATGGGCACCACGCAAATGGTGTTCTCATCGCACATTGCAATCACCTGCTTGGGATCGAGGGTGATCTGCTCCAGCGTCAGGGGCACGGTACGCATCTCTATCTGCCACAGGTCGGCAAACTTCTCCCACACCACCTGATAGCCCGTAGAGATGATAAAGTTGGGCTTGTCCGTCGACTTGCCCTGTGCCTGTCGGCGTTCCTTCCAGCGCAACCACGCAGCCACACCACCGAGCATGCAGGCTTCTGATGAACCTATAGCCAAGGCGCCCGTCTTCCACTGCGCCTTTTCGGGCGAGTTCCACAGATTCGCCATGATGTTGATACACTTGGCACACATCACCGCCACACGCGGATACTCCGTCTCGTCGATGTAATTGAGACTGATAGCCTCGTTCATCAATCGTGTGGCGTAGGGGTCCATATAGGTGGTGACGAAGGTCGCCAAGTTGAGACGCGGCTGCGTCTGTGCAAAGGTCTCATCCTTCACCATCTGGTACGCTATGTCGGGTCGCGTGCCATGCTGGGGGATACGGTCGGTGGGCGAAGGCTGTAACATCTCCTTCGACCCGAACACATCGGTACTGAAATCAGTTTGTTTCATAATTATTCTTTTAGGGGTTAGTAAGTCCTATAAATAACATCGCTCGCAGTGAAATGTTCCGCCTGCAAAGCTTTGTTATGTTATATCACCATTTTTTGAGATTATCATGCTCGCCCATAAACTGCATCCACTACGTGTTTCGTTTATAACGTCCGAGCCCCAACTCCTGGGAGTTGAGGCTCGGGCTAATTTTGTTTAAAGATTCTTTGGTTAATTCTGAAATGCTCTCCGCGAAGCCGTAGACAGTTGACCGTAGACCGTTATTTCGCAATGTTGGGTTCGATGACAATCTCGCCCAAGTCGTATGAGAGGCTGTTCACCTCGGTCTGCTTAGGTAGCTGCACGGTGTAGAGGGCAGCCTCCATGCGGCGCACAAGGTCGCGCTTGAGCGACTCGGGGGCATAGATGAACACTTCTGCAACGATGACGCGGCCATTCTCCTCATCGACACGCGAATGCGACACAAAGGGGCCTCCCATGCGGTCACCCTTGACACGCCACAGTCCGCGGGCCACTTGAGCATACTTACCGTGCACGGTGGCATCCTTGACGTATACGTAGTCGCGCTGTGTGGCCATGTAGCTACCTTCAGGACCACCAGGGATGTTGGCCTTCATCACAGAGTCGCGCTTGTTGAGAAAGTAGTCGAGAGTGAAGGTATTCGCGTCGGTGTAGGGATAAGAATAGAGCACGATGTTCATATCTTTCTTCTCGCTGTTGGTCGATGCCCACAGGAAGTCTTTCCCCTTTTTGTACTTGCTGACCTCCCAGGGTACCCATACGTCAACCCCGAGGATCTCTTTGGCAAGGCGCGACACGTCGGGATTGTGTTCTTCGCGGAGATTGTTGATCTCGCGGTTCATCTCGGCACGGGTAAAGAAGTCGATGATGCTCTGCGCGTTGTCAGCCACATACTCTGCAAGGCTGGCCTCGTCGGGTGCCTGCAGGGTCATCACCATCTGCGGATGGGCATAGACATCACGCGCGAACTTGAATTTAGGTTGGGTATAGATATTCTGTATGTCAACCTTGATGATGTTGCGCATGATGCGGAACATGTTGCTGTTCATGCCCTCGGGCTTGACACGGGTAATGCGGAACGAGCGCTCCGACTGGGGCAATCCAGGGACATCAGTATCGAGCACCCCGTACACAGCACGGCCCAAGGGACGCTCCCATTGCTCATCATCCATCACTACGAGCATCTCGTAGGGCAGGCCAGTAGCGCTGGGCTTCATGAAATCCTTCTTGCCCTTGGCGGCTTTCTTCTTTGCTGCTTCCTTCTTATGGGGTGTGGCAGACTTGTTCTCAACATTCTCCTGTTGGGACTGCTCCTTGGCTGTGTGCTCCTTGCAGCTGGCAGTGCCAAGTGCCAGGGCTAAAGCAGCGATGTATACAAAAATCTTTTTCATTGTTAGTATATATATATTGTATGGTTACTACGACAATCGCGATGGGACTTGGGTTTGAAGCCCTATCAAAAAACTGCCACAAAAATACATGTTATTATGCAAAATTCACAGAAAAACGACTTACAAAAAACTTACAATTTGCCAATCGAGCCTCATAACGCACATTTTTTTAACGAAATATGGGTGTTGCGTTGCAACTTCGGGCAAAAATCATTAGCTTTGCTTGTTGAATAATAAAGCTAATACTAAAAACTATAAACATAAAACAAAATGGCAAAGTTCAAGAGAATCCTCCTCAAGCTCAGTGGCGAGAGCCTCATGGGCGAGCAGCGCTACGGCATTGACGAAAAGCGTCTGGGCGAATATGCTGCCCAAATCAAAGAAATCCACGACATGGGTGTGCAGATAGGTATCGTCATCGGTGGCGGCAACATCTTCCGCGGACTCACTGGTGCCGGCAAGGGCTTCGACCGCGTCAAGGGCGACCAGATGGGTATGCTCGCCACCGTCATCAACAGTCTGGCACTGAGCTCGGCACTCACCGCCATCGGTGTGAAGGCACGTGTGCTCACCGCCATCCGCATGGAGCCGATAGGCGAGCTCTACACCAAGTGGAAAGCTATCGACTGCATGGAAGCAGGCGAGGTGGTCATCCTCAGCGGTGGCACTGGCAACCCCTACTTCACCACCGACACGGGCTCATCGCTGCGCGGCATCGAGATCGAGGCCGATGTGATGCTCAAGGGTACACGTGTAGACGGTATCTATACGGCCGACCCCGAGAAGGACCCCACAGCGACCAAGTTCAGCGAAATCACCTACGACGAGATTTACAACCTGGGTCTCAAGGTGATGGACCTCACTGCCACCACCATGTGCAAGCAGAACAACCTACCCATCTACGTATTCAACATGGATGTAGTAGGCAACCTGAAGAAAGTGATGGAGGGCGAAAACATAGGCACCTACGTGCACAACTAACAGCTGAGGGGAGGCATCGTCCTCCCCTTTTCCCCATTAACACACACAACATTGCTATGACAAAGAAATTCCTTACAATCCTCACCGCAGGACTACTTACCATGCTAGGCGCTACAGCAGCCGAGCAGCTCGACATCCGCAAGATTACCAACGGCACCTACAGCGCACATGGTGTGGGTGGCATGCGCTCAATGAACGACGGCGAACACTATATGATGATTGGCGGTGGCGGCACCTGCCTCGTGCGCTACGCCTTCAACACGGGCGAAGTGGTAGACACACTGTTCGCCGTTGACAACACCCGCGGCTGCGACTTCAAGTACTTCGATGGCTACATCATGTCGCCCGCCGAAGACCGCATCCTCATCCAGACAAAGACAAACTACATCTACCGCCGCTCATTCACAGCCGAGTATTACATCTATGACGTGAAAAACCGCAAGATGGTACCCCTCTCAACCGGAGGCCCGCAGCAAGTACCCTCATTCTCTCCCGACGGCAAGATGATTGCCTTCGTGCGCGACAACAACATACACCTCGTGAAGCTCATGTTCAACAACAGCGAGTCACAGGTGACCACCGACGGCAAGTTCAACGAGGTGCTCAACGGAATCCCCGATTGGGTCTACGAAGAGGAGTTCACGATGAACAAGTGCTATGAGTTCAGCGCCGACAGCAAGATGATTGCCTACGTCAAGAGCGTAGAGAGCCACGTGCCCTCGTTCTCGTTTGCCATGTATAAGGGCATGGCACCCAGCTACATGGACAACGCCCTCTACCCCGGCGCCTACACCTACAAGTATCCGTTACCCGGCGTGGACAACTCCAAGGTGAGCGTACACACCTTCGACATCAAGTCGATGGTGACCCGCAAGATTGACCTGCAGATCGACGAGGAGGACTACATCCCCCGCATACACTTCACCTCCGACCCCGAGAAGTTGGCCATCGTGACCCTCAACCGTCACCAGAACCGCATGGACATGTATATGGCCAATCCGCGCTCTACCGTGTGCAAGCTCGTATTGCGCGAGGAATCACCCACCTACATCAACGAACCCACCTACCAGGACATTCGCTTCCACGAAGGTGGCTTCATCCTTCAAAGCCAGCGCAGTAACTACAATCACCTGTACTTATACAACCTCAACGGACAGCTCATACGCCAGCTCACCGACGGTGACTACGAGGTAACCAACTTCTACGGATGGAACGCACAGACCGGCGACCTCTACTACCAGAGCAACGAGCCCAGCCCCCTGCGCCGCGCCATATACCACATCAATAAGAAGGGTAAGAAGACCCGTCTCACCCCCGAAACCGGTACGAGCGATGCTACCTTCAGCAAGAACTTGCACAACTTCGTGCACACCCACTCTGACATCAACACCCCCAACGTCATCACCTTCGAAAACGTCAAGGGCAAGGTGCTGAAGACCCTCGTGGACAACAAGGCACTGGCCGAGAAGCTGAATCAGCCCGGCATGCCTACGAAAGAGTTCTTCCAATTCACCACCTCTAATGGCACCATGCTGAACGGCTGGATGGTAAAACCCTCCGAGATGAGCGGCAAGTACCCCGTCATCATGTACCAGTACAGCGGTCCCGGTTCACAGGAGGTGCTCGACAGCTGGCGTTCGGGCTTCTATGGTGGTCTGCTGTGGGAGTCGTTCCTTGCCCAGCAGGGCTACATCGTCGTATGTGTCGACGGCCGTGGCACAGGCAGCCGTGGTGCCGAATTCAAGAATTGCACCTACCTCGAGCTCGGCCTGCGCGAGTCAGCCGACCAGGTAGAGACCGCCAAGTACCTCGCCACCCTACCCTACGTCGACGGCAGCCGCATCGGCATTTGGGGATGGAGCTTCGGAGGCTACAACACGCTGATGTCCATGTCGTCGGGCGAGCCCGTCTTCAAGGCCGGCATCGCTGTAGCGCCCCCCACCGACTGGCGTTTCTACGACTCGGTATACACCGAGCGCTTCATGCGCACCCCGCAGGAGAACGGTGAGAACTACGTGAAGACCTCGCCCATCAGCCGCGCCAAGAACCTCAACGGCAGCCTGCTCCTCATGCACGGCATGGCCGACGACAATGTACACGTGCGCAACAGCATAGAGTATTCCGAAGCGTTGGTACAGGCCGATAAGCAGTTCGACATGTTCTACTATGCCAACCGTAACCACAGCATCTACGGCGGCAACACCCGTTACTACATCTTCACCAAGATGTTCCGCTTCTGGGAAGAAAAGCTGAAGTGATGCGAGCCTCGCTACGAAATTGTGACCGATTCGCTTGGAACAGAGACTTATATTATCTACCTTTGCAATGGGTCGATAGCAGTCTATGACAATGCGTCAGATGTTTACACGCTCTATCATGGCTACTACGATGCCCAAGGTTCTTTGATAGCATTGACTGACGACTCTGGTCATGTGCTTGCACGCTATGCCTACGACCCATGAGGCAAGCGTGTAAACCCGACAGATTGGACGCAAGGAGCCAATGCTCCTACAGCTCTTAATCTCAAGCGTGGCTACACCATGCACGAACATCTCGATGAGTTCGAGCTCATCAATATGAATGGCCGTGTATACGACCCTGCCGTAGCACAATTCCTCTCACCTGACCCCTACATACAGGATGGTGGTAACTGGCTTAACTATAACCGTTATACGTCTTTATCGCTGGCTATAGTTTTCTAGCGACCAAATGGCTATATGCTGGGGAGGCCGAATCTTCACAGAGAGATTGGGTGCCACGTGTGAATTTTACATGGTCTGAAGTTTGGGCTAATAGACTGGCTAAGGATTATTTTAGTAAGCGTGAAGGAGTTGATTGGGCTAAGATAAAGTGGAAATTTCCCATAGAATATGGTTTATACTAAATGACGGATTTATGAAACCAAAACATTTATCAATACTCGTTGTGGCATCGTTAATGCTTACAGCATGTCCTACAGGTGATTTCACTTCAACCTATACTAGCATTGTAAACAAATCGGGTCACAATATTAGTGTGTATTGGGCAAGTACAGCAGCGAATACTTCGGCGTATCCCGATACGTTGTTGCCTGACAATCCTACACTTTGTGGTACGGATATATACGAATTGATTGAGGGGCCTATATCTCCCAATGGTGGTTTGGCTACTTTTGAATATCCTACGAATCTTGAAGGGTTCAAGAAGTTATTCAGTCGGAAGGAGCACTTACCTGAGGGTATATTGTCAGTGTTTGTCATACATACAGACACCCTGCTTTGCTGTCCCTGGGAGCAGATAAAGGCGGATAACAACTATCTAATACGTTATGATCTCAGCTATAATGATATCGTAAGATTCTCAACGTCTCAAGACTGTTATGAGTTTCATATCCCCTTCCCACCTACCGAAGCCATGCGCGATATGAAGATGTGGCCGCCGCATGAGGAGGTTATAAGCAAGTATAAATAATTAGAATACTCAATCATCATGAAACGCACAATTTTACTGCCTCTTCTTTAAGAGTCATCATATCGTATAATATAACCCTGGCTACGAATATGGTGATAGACAAGTCATGCTGTGCGATGCAAATTTGGAGACGATAATGAAAGAATACGGTTACATATTAGACAAATGATCATGAATACACGACCATCTATATTGTTGGTGTTTATTTGTACCCTGCTACTATGCAGTTGCAAGAGCCTAGATAAGACGGTAGACATATCGCTCACAGAGAATTATGTCACCGGTAGTTTTGTGCGCCCCACCACACCCGATAAGATGAAGGTGTATGTAGCCAATGAGCCATTGCCCTTGACAACAGAAGTAATAGGCAAGTTCTCTGCTACAGACCCTGAGGCCAAGCGCAATGCTTCACTCGATGTGCTGCTCGATACGGTGAAGAAGGAGGCGAGCCGCTTCGGTGCCAACGGTCTGTTCCTTACCGACCATTACAAACCTCATTGGTTGGGATCTCCCCAGCACGTGATGTATGGGTATATCTTGCTGCAGCCCGATACCATACTGAAACCCGGTCGGGAGCATCCGCTGAACACCGCAATAAGGGAGTATCGGGAGCAGGAGGAGGCCAAGATGCAGGCCGAGCAGGAGGAGATGAGGAGGTTGTTCCCACCGCACAGATTTAGCCTCAATGCAGGATATTCTTATGTGGTTTATCCTACAGATGCTATTGCCAATGATATAGAGCGTGGCCTTGTCTCTGGATTAGGCTTTCAAGCGAGTTATTCATACAAGAATGTTGGGGTCCTTTATAGTGGCCGACTCGCCAAACATAACGCGTCTCTCTATGAGTTGCCATCCAATGGTACTTCCTATCGTACAGCCTCGGACAGCCATAGCGTCATCCCCATTTTAACTGCCAGCGGTTATCACAAGAAGAATAAAAAGATTTATACACATTATGCAATGGGTATGGGTTATCAGTGGGAGAATATTTATCTTCGGGCAGCAACTGCTGAAAGTAGCCAATGCAAACTCTCGAGCAGGCGTAGTGTAATATATATGGCTATGGAATATGAATATCGCATACAACAGCATTGGGGTGTAGCAGCCCGTGGTTGCGTTCTATGGTGGGGTGCAACAAGAAGAGATGGTGAGATTGACCGAAGCACCAATAAGTCGGGCGAGTATGGTATATCTTTAGGATTCAACTACCATTTCTGATGAACCAGCTTGCATAGCATAATGGAAATATATACTTTTGTTGCACAATTAACCAATAATACACGATTATGAAACGTACCATTCTATTTTTCGTATGCCTCATGGGCATAACATTCGCATTTGCGCAAACCAGTCTGCAGGACGTAGTTTATTTGAAAAACGGCTCTATCATTCGTGGCGACATCATTGAGATGGTGCCGGGCGAGACGATAAAGATAATGACTTCGGATGGTAGCGTGTTCGTACACGACTATGCCGATGTACAGAAGTTTACTAAGGAGCAGCCTGTAAGCACAATCAACAAGAATGCTTATAGTGTAGAAAAGAAATCTCCGTGGGCGTCAGGCTTCATGTCTTTTTTCGTTCCTGGCTTGGGGCAATTGTATAATGGCGAGTCTCGCAAAGGGTTTATTGACTTTGCTACACATGTTGGCGGATATGCGGCTACTTTAGCGGGATTAGGCTTAACTATGGAATTTTCAGGATACGATGACTACTACTACGGAGAGGATGGAACTATTGTTTATGAATACAAAGAAGGTAACACGTTTTTGGCTACAACAGGTTTAGTTTTGTTCTCTGCGGGGCTTATCACCGTTTACGCCAATTGGATACATACCGTCTGTGATGCCGTGAAGTCCTCAAACCGCATCAATGCCGAGAACGGCTATGTGATGTACCAGCTCAGCGACCACTGTGCCTTCGGCATGCAGCCCTCGATAGCCTATGAGCGTCCGCAATACCTACAAGGCAGTAAGCCCGAGCTCACGGCTGGCATGAACTTCAAGCTGACGTTCTGAGACCAGTCTTTACCATTTCCCGATGAAATCGGAGATTTTGAGCTGTTTTTAGGTTACAAAAGTTCATAAATCGGTTGGCGGTGGCAGAATTCTCCTCCTAAGGTAGGAGGCCGATGCGGAACCTTTAGGTCGACGCCCGTAGGGGCCGAAGTCAATGATAGCGTCGGTAGCGAAGGCTGCCGATTTATCGGCATAAAGGAGTGCCGAAGGCCTTTCCCCTCGAAGAGGGTGAGGTGGTATGAAGGCAGAGGAACTCTTAGAATTTTTTAAGGCGTTTGTCCTAAAAAAGTTGACAGATGGGGTAGTACTGACGGGCCAGTACTGCAGTACTGAGCCTCCGGTACTCGAGTACTGGAGGCTCAGTACTGAAAATTAGCACTGCCCATTTTTTGTGTTTGTCACTGCCCAACGCGGCCTGACGCTGTACAAATACGAAGATGAAAAACTCTCAGGTCATGCCACCGCCAACCGATTTATGAACTTTTGTAACCTTGATTTCTGGGGGAACATAAGGTGATGGGTGCACAGAGAACGCAGCCAAGCGTCTGTGACGAAGTCAGGCCTGATTCTAAAAACAAGTAGGAGGAAAACGCTGTTTTCCTCCTACCTCTGCTCTATTGTTGCGTCTTACTGCTTCTGCAGCGACACCACCGTCTGGCCTGCCGCATTGAGCAGACAGAGGGTATCGCCATCGACCTTGAAGTCCACTACCTCACCCAATGCGGGTAGCAGGGCATCCTCAACAGTCATGTCGATGCACATCATACGTGTGCTGCCCAAAGCACCGAACATCGGAGTCTCGGGACTCACCGTAGCAGGAAGTTCACCAGCGAACCGATTACATCCCGTGCTACCATATACCATCTTCTCAGCCAGGTTAAAGCCTATGAAGGCACCCACCGAGTCGGGCACAGCCATCTCACCGACAGCCATCACACTCCACTCGCCTGCGAGCATCTCCATCGACTTCTTCTCCTTACAGCCTGTTATAACCACCATAGCCACTACGACGGCCAACAAATGAAACACTTTTTTCATGTCCTATATGCGTTGATGAATGATTACTGTGCCTTACTGATACGCAATGTATAAGTCATCTTCTTGTTCGGCACACGATACTCGGGAAGTGTGTCCACATCGTGACCACAGCTGGCGTTGCCCACGCCACGGGTCCATGCATCGAGGTGAAGCACGGTATAGGGACGAGGTTGCATCTCCCAGAAGTGACGGGCATTCATCAAGTCCTCATCAGTATACTGCAGTGCCGAAAAGCTTACGGTGCCCTCGGTTTCGATGGTGATGCCGAATCCCTGTTCGTCGCGCAGAGTGAGCTGGCGCAAGCCCTCGCGGCCACCAGTCATCTGCGGCTTCACGTAGCGCTCGGGCATGTCGGCTACAGTAGCGGTATAGCGACCCACAATGGTGCCGTCTTTGCGGTCACAATAGTTCTCCCAAGGACCATAAGCGTAGTAGTCAACGTTGTGAAGCGATGAATCGACCATACATACGAGGCCTGCACGACGCAAGTTGCCACTCTTAGGTACGAAGGTTGCCTCTACATCGACGATACCTTGAGGATAGATGATATAGTTGATCTCGGTATCGCAGAGACTACCGTTACGGCGGGTCTTGATGACGGTGTTGCCATCCTTCTCTGCCACCTCGATGGTACCCTCAGCATCAAGTCCGTTCGATACGTTGCCGTAGCGGTCGTTCTCGATCCAGCGATGGTTATCGTAGAGGAATCCCTGGCCATCAGCTATGATGTTGCGTCCCTCGAAGGCCAACGCGGTAAGGCGACCTGTAGCGGCATCGAATGTAGCCTGCACCTTATCGTTGCCCACCATCACTTCGTGGAGACTTGATGTAGAGAGCAAGGGATTACCCTTTGCCTCTACCTTGGCCAGCTGACCGCGCTCTACGAGTGTGAACTGTGCCAACGCCTCTTCGTGACCAGCCTCGCTATATGCTGTAGCGTGGCGACGCACGAGACGGAGGTTGAGCATAGTCTCTACGCTATCGGCCTTAGCCTGCTTCAGTGCTGCCTTGGGGAGCTTGATGTCAGCTGTCCAGGTCTCGTGGGGCTTCACAGCGGGGAGCTTCACAGTGCGGGTAGCCACTACCCTGCCCTCCTTCACCACCTCGTATACGAGGTTGAAGTCGCTGAGCGAGGTGAAGTCATAGTCATTATAGATGGTCACCGTAGCACGGTTCTTCTTCTCGTTCACCCTCTTCACATCAAACTTCACAAACTGATGGGCTGCCTTTACCTCCTTGAGCTTGGCGCTCTCGTGACGTGTGGCAGGGATAACGCCGTTAGAGCAGAAGTTACCCTGATGAGGACCGGGGTAGTCGTAACCGGTGTGGAGACGATATACTCCCTGCTTGATCTCCTGCGGGTCGTAGATGGCCTGGTCTACCCAGTCCCAGATGCAACCGCCGATGCAGGCATTCGAAGCCTCCATATAGTCCCAATACTCGCGCAGGTTACCGATGGCATTACCCATAGCGTGAGCATACTCACAGAGGAACATCGGCTTGTCGAGGTCATTGGTATTCTGCTTCATCCAAGCCATACCGGGATACATCTTGGAGTAGAAGTCCGAGTAGGCCTCGCCACCGAAGTCGCGGCCACCGCGTGTTCCTTCATAGTGGATGGGACGTCGGCTTATGGCCTGTGCAGCCATGTCGCAGCGACGTGCTGCATCGTAGCAGTCGGCAAAGTTGCTTCCGTAGCCTGCCTCATTGCCGAGACTCCACATGACAACAGAGACGTGGTTTCGATCACGATATACCATACGCTCGATACGATCCACGAAGGCAGGAATCCACGACTTCATATTCGAGATGCTCTGGTTGGCATGGTCCTCGAGGTCGGCCTCGTCGCAGCAGTAGAGTCCGTAGTGGTCAAACATGGCATACATACGAGCCGCGTTGGGATAGTGGCTGGTGCGGATGGTGTTGATGTTATTACGCTTCATGAGCAGTACATCCTCAAGCATTGACTCGGTAGGTACGGCACGGCCGTAGATGGGGTGTGTATCGTGGCGGTTGACACCCTTGAAGAGCACCTTCTCGCCATTGACATACATGAGCGAGTTCTTGATTTCGATGTAGCGGAAGCCGTGCTTGGTAGAGAAGGCCATCTCCTCATTGCCCTCGGCATCCTTCTGCACCACACGTACGGTATAGAGGTGAGGATGCTCGGCATTCCACATGAGCGGATTGGTAAGTTCCATGCGAGCCACAACGCCAAGTTCCTTCTTGTCGGCAGTGAACTCGGCTGTGATAACTTCCTTGGCTACTTGCTGTCCTGCCGGGTCATAGAGCGACACCTCGAGCAGTTTCTTGCCATTGAGGCCATCGCGGTTGTCGAGGGTGAGCTCCACGTTAGTAGTAGTATGCATGGTGTTGTCGCCACCATCATACTCGCTATGGATGTAGTGGTCGCGCACCGAAACAGTGGGTACATTATATACATATACATCACGGAAGATACCACTCATGCGGAACATATCCTGACACTCGAGGTACGAGCCGTCGCTCCAGCGGAACACCTGCACGGCAAGGCGGTTTTCCTTTCCTTTATATATATAAGGAGTGATGTCAAACTCGGTCACATTGTTGGCACCCTGGGTGTAGCCCACATACTTGCCATTGAGCCATACGAAGGCTGCAGAGTAGATACCGCCAAAGTGGATGAAGGTGCGGCGACCGTCCCACTCGGCAGGTACGGTGAAGGTGTGGGTATAGGAGCCTACGGGGTTAATGCCGTAGTTCTTGCCATTGTCGTTATAGTAGGGACGCGCCTTGATGAAGGGCGGTGTGTTGGCATGGGGATATTCTACATTTGCGTAGATGGGTTTGTCGTAGCCGTGCATCTCCCAGTTTGAGGGTACGGGAATCTCGTCCCATGCAGAATCATCAAAACCGTTCTCGAAGAAGGTGAGCGGACGCTGCGAGGGCTCACTCACGAGGTGGAACTTCCAATTGCCATTGAGCGACTGGAATCGGCTGTTCACCGGCACGGTCCACGGCGTGGCATAGTACTCGGCATCGGCCAGCATGGCAGCTTCCGACTCATAAGGCATATAGGTAGCCACGGCACGCTCCTTGTTCTCCTCAAACATGGTCTCGTCCTCCCAGTAGGGGGCAGTAAACTTAGGCTTCTTCACCTCCTCGAAGGTGAACCATCCCGAACTGTC
>JAZRMG010000138.1:0-41718 GCA_045647345.1 Bacteroidaceae bacterium
CTTTGTGTACTTTTTCATACGTGTCTATGTTATTTTAACTGTTAACTTTTTAGTCTCACTCCCATCGGTCACCCCATACACCACGGCGCTCTGAGGCTCCGCCAAATTCTGAGTCATCACTGTCGGAGCCAGTGCCGCTCAATGCCAGCATCTGGGCTGTCTCGATTTCAATAACCTCGCAACGTGGAGCTGCATAGGGTAGTCGGTTGTTGTCTGTCTGTGTCATATTGTTGTGAGTTTTAAGTTTTTCTAGTTTGTTTGGCACAAATGTAGGGACCAATTCTGAAAAGATTCTGAAAAAATGGGAAAAAGTCGCACTTTTTTTGACCTTTTTCCACATTTCATTGAGCTATCTCCAGAATTTATCGCCAAAGATACATTAAAATATTCGGGAAATCGTACATCCTCGCACTTTTCTATATCTATAGGGCTATAGGCTGAATCTATAACCTTGCGGCGTGTATGCTTCAAAACTGCAGTTTTCTCAATCTGACTCTCTTGCACTAATTTTAATCTGTGCTTCGCACTGCTTTTAATTAGGCGGCGGCTCGGAAAATTGCAAGTAAACTTGTTTTTTCGCTCGCCTTGCACTAATTTTGCATCCCAAAATAAGAAAGACAGATGATTACACTGGACCAATTGAAGGATATCAAGGAGCGCACAGAGGCGCTCAACCGTTATCTCGCCATCGAGGATAAGCTGATACAAGTAGAAGAGGAACAACTGCGCACACAGGTGCCGGGGTTCTGGGACGATGCCAAGAAAGCTGAGGCGCAGATGAAAAAGGTGAAAGACTTGCAGGCTTGGATTGAGGGCTACAAACAGGTAAAGAGCTTGGCCGATGAAGTAGAAGTAGCCTTCGAATTCTGCAAGGATGAACTTATCACCGAGGCAGAACTGGATGCTGCTTATACTACGGCATTAGAGGCTATTGAGGCATTGGAACTGAAGAATATGTTGCGCGAGGAGGCTGATAATATGGATTGCGTGCTCAAGATTAATTCGGGTGCCGGTGGTACCGAGGCGCAAGACTGGGCATCGATGCTAATGCGTATGTATATGCGTTGGGCCGAAGCCAATAACTATAAGCTGCGTGTATCGAATCTGCAGGAGGGCGATGAAGCGGGTATCAAGACCGTGACAATGGAGCTTGAGGGGCCCTTTGCTTATGGATATCTTAAGGGGG
The DNA here is from genome assembly GCA_045647345.1 of Bacteroidaceae bacterium. Taxonomy (GTDB): domain Bacteria; phylum Bacteroidota; class Bacteroidia; order Bacteroidales; family Bacteroidaceae; genus UBA1189. Next base: position 1,187 of record JAZRMG010000138.1, read on the forward strand.
AGAATGGCGTTCATCGTTTGGTGCGTGTATCACCCTACAATGCGCAAGGTAAGCGCATGACATCATTTGCTTCAGTTTTCGTGACTCCTCTCATCGACGATAGCATTGAAATTGAGATTAATCCCGCATTGCTTTCGTGGGATACCTTCCGAAGCGGTGGTGCCGGTGGCCAGAACGTAAACAAGGTGGAGTCTGGTGTACGTCTACGCTATCAATACACCGACCCTTATACCGGTGTGCAAGAGGAGATTATGATTGAGAACACCGAGACACGTGACCAACCCAAGAATAAGGAGAACGCATTGCGTCTTTTGCGTTCGCAACTCTACGACCGTGAGCTGCAGCATCGTATGGAGGAGCAAGCCAAGGTGGAAGCCGGGAAAAAGAAAATTGAGTGGGGCTCACAGATACGCAGCTACGTGTTTGACGATCGCCGCGTGAAAGATCACCGTACAGGGCATCAGACTTCGGATGTGGGTGGTGTGATGGATGGTAAAATTGACGGCTTCATCAAGTCGTTCCTCATGTCAAACTCTTCAGAAGAAGAATAGTGTTGAATGATGAAGGTTGAAAGTTGAACGTTGAATGAAGTCAAGACCATCATTCACCATTCACCATTCATCATTAATCATTCACCGTTAAGCATATAGCATGCAAGAGATAGAACGTAAATTCCTCGTAACAGACGATAGTTATCGCGCATTGGCATACGACAAGTCGGAGATACTACAGGGGTATATCTGTAGTGGCCATGGGCACACGGTACGTGTGCGTACCCGTGGCGATAAGGGATATCTCACGATCAAAGGTCCTTCGATGGACGGTATCAGCCGTTTCGAGTGGGAGAAGGAGATTACGCTGCAGGATGCTCGCGAGCTCTTCACGCTCTGTCGTACGGGACGTGTTGAGAAAACTCGTTATCTGGTGCGAAATGGCAAGCATATAGTTGAAGTGGATGAATTTCATGGCGAAAACGAAGGACTTGTATTTGCTGAGATTGAACTTTCTGAAGTAGATGAGGCCTTCACTCGTCCTTCGTTCTTAGGGGATGAGGTAACTGGTGATTCGCGTTACTACAACGCTTATATAAGTAAGCATCCCTATAGTACGTGGAGAGAAGATAACTGAAGACAATGAACCATAAACGAATATTACGTCATTCCTGTCGGGCAGCCCTATGGATGGCTATTGGCGCTTCTCTTCCGATGTTGTTCGGAAATCAGGCGCTTGGTGAGAGGGAGATGCCGCAGTCTAAAGTGGCGGCATTGGCGGTCTCTCCTGAGATTCCAACCATGGTTGCTTTTGCTGATGAGGTGATACGCCTTGACCGTGCTGATTTGCGCGAACGCATGGATAGGGAGATTACGGCGTTTACCTATTCCCATCAGCTGACTCTGTTGATGATAAAGCGGGCTAACCGTTATTTCCCTATAGTGGAACCTATATTGAAGGAGTGTGGCGTGCCTGATGACTTGAAATATTTGATGGTCATTGAGAGTAATCTGAGTCCGTTGGCAAGATCAGCAGTAGGAGCAGCAGGCTTGTGGCAGTTTATGCAAGCGACAGGACGTAGGTATGGACTGGAAGTGAATGAGAATATTGACGAGCGCTACAATATAGAGAAGGCTACCCGGGCGGCTTGTGCTTATCTGAAAGAATCGTATGAGATGTATGGCGATTGGATGACGGTGGCAGCCAGCTATAATGCCGGACAAAATGGTATATCGCGGCGTCTCGAACAGCAGGGGGTAGCGAATGCTATGGATCTTTGGCTGGTCGAGGAGACCTCACGCTATATGTTCCGTATACTCGCAGCAAAGGTGGTGCTTGAGAATCCCAAAGCGTATGGATTCATGTTGCGTCGCGCACAGTTATACCCTTACATCCCTCCGAAACAGATTGTGACCACTACAGAACAGATTGACGATCTTACAGCATTTGCCAAGAAGTACGGAGTGACCATAGCGCAGCTCAAGGAGGAGAATCCGTGGTTGCGTGAATACACGATGAACAACAAGTCTGGGCGTACTTACCATTTACGCATTCCGGATGCTGATGCCTTGCACTATGATCCCAACAAAACGAAAGCACACAATTCTGCTTGGGTGGTAGATTAGTAACCTGGAACTTTTATCTGTTATTTCCGAGTAACTCTCTGTATATTCCATGTTTGATGAGTGTAGATTGTAAAAAAATGCTTAAAAGTTGTGAGAGCCAAAAACAATGTGTATATTTGCTCATTAAAAACAATTTTTAAACCAATTTACCAATTTTATTAATCAAACTATCAGTATTATGAAAAAGAGATTTACTTCTTTTTTCTCGGCTGTCGTAGTGGCATGCATGGCATTTGCCCAGACTTCCGGAAATGTAGTGTACTCATGGGAGTCTCCCGAGGGTACAGTGATTGAGAGTGGTGGTACAGCAACCTCTGTTATGGGTGCTGACGACCGTGCTAACTATTCTAATGCAGGTTATTACTCTCTTTGCTTGAATGGCAAGAAGGCAAATGTGGCAGATACAGAGCCCAGTTCTAATGCTTGCCGTATTGTGATTGCTTTGGATGAGGCTCTCCAAGAGGGTGACTCTATCTATGTTACTGCTTATCGCAATAAAAATGCTGACGGCAAAAAGGCTTCAATTTACTTCTTGTATGAGAATGGTACCGAAGTGAACGATGATAAGGCGTTTACCAACATCTGTGCCGATGATGCTGACGCTGACTATGACGATGATGGTGCAGAACCTACTACTCACGGCTATCTTGTTCCTGCGGAGGCTGCAGGTAGCAAAACCATTACGTTGTCTCGTAACTTAGCAAGCACTAACGTGTTCATCACCAAGTTTGTGGTTGTGCGTCAAGCTGCAGAGGAGGAGGTTAAGACCGACTATACCGATGCTATCGTAAATGCAGACCTCTCTACTACCGATGCTTGGAATACCGAGGGTACTAAGGGTATCAAGGACGGTATGGTGAAGGTGGGTTCGCAAGCTGTATATGATTTCAGTCAGACCATCACACTCCCCGCAGGTCAGTATAAGATGACAGCTAAGGCTGTATATCGCTATGGTAGCGACGAGCAGGCTGAGTACGATGCTATCCAGGCTGGTACTGAGACTCACAAAACTAAGCTTTATGCTGAAACTGCTACTAAGAAGTATGAGGCTAACGTGCAGAACCGTAACGATGGCGCTTCTGATGCCGATTATGCAGCAGGTAATGGCTCTGTAACCATCAATGGTAAGTTCGTGCCCAACTCATCTGCAGCCGTTCAAGCTTGGTTCGATGCTGGACAGTATGTCAACGAACTCGTATTTAATGTATATGAGGATGGTCAGGTAAAGGTTGGTATCACTACCGCTGATGGCGTTGCCGGTGATTATACCAACATCGGTGCATGGACACTGACTCGCTTGGGTGATGCAGTGGAAGAACCGGTAGAGCCTGATACTCCTGATACTCCCGTAGCTCCCGCTTTGGATGGTACCTATTTTACAGTGGGTTCTGCCGCTTCAACGTTGGAATTGGAAAAGTGGTATTTGTTAAAGAGCCAGGGACGTAACGCTTACATTAACGAGTTGACGACCGAACTTAGAATGAAATCGGTTGCAGAACTTTCTGCTGTGAATGCAACAGATGCAAATAAGGGCTTGCTTTTTAAGCTTGCCAAAGGTTCTGCTGAAGGTATGTACAATATCGTGTCGGGTAATGGCCTCTATTTCTCTATCGCGCAGAGTAGTTCTGCTGTAAGTGTTACGGCTGTAGACTTTATCGTAGGTGAGGTCGCTGATGGCGTATTTTATATGCAAGATCCCGTAAGCAAGATTGTCGCAGATGCAAATGCTGCAGGTGGTACATTTGTGGGTTGGGGAACTGATGTTCCCACAGCAGCAGGCAAGAACAATAGTTACCAATTCATGCAGGTGGAGTTTGTTGATGCTGCTACTGCTGAGGCTATAGCTAATGCAGGTGGCATGCTGTATGACCTACAGGTAGCTTATGGCTTGGTAACTGATGCCTCAAAGTTCTCTTCTAATGCTCCTGAGACCTCAGAAGGTTCGCTGGGTGCACTTATTGATAACAACTACGGCACATTCTTCCATTCTGCATGGAGCTATACTGTAGAGGGCGCACACCACTTACAAATGGAGGTGAGCGAGCCCACAGAGAGCCTCTTCTTCTATTTCAAGAAACGTTCGCAGAACAATAATAACCGTCCTACTGATATTACCATCTTCGGTAGTAACGATGGTGAGAACTTCGTCGAAATTGCTAATCTCAATAGCGGATTCCCGACTGAAGCGGCTGTTGTAGACTATACTTCAGAGATTATTACAGCTTCAGAGGCATACAAGCACTTCCGCTTCGTAGTGAACGCTACAAGTACTGCGACTGCTTTCTTTACCTTCTCTGAGTTCTATCTCTTCCCCGGAAATCAGACCATCATTGATGCAATTGTGTCTTCAAAGGCATTGATTGAGGCTGGTATTGGTGCTGAAAACTTTGATGAGTTGAAGGCTAACTTCGAGGCAGCTTATAATAAGGTACAAGAGGACAAGTTCAATAAGGTGTTCAATACAGCAATTGCTGATGCTGAGGCTATCTTGGCTGCGGCTTCTCATGCTGAAGTTCCTGCATTGGGACAGTACTCTACTGCTGGCTATACTGAGTTTGAAGCTACACTTGCTGCATTGAAGAATGAGGCTACACAGGATAACCTCGAAGCTATCTATGCTGCTGTAGCTGAGTTTGAAGCTACAAAGTGCTTGCCCGTATTCACCATCAATGGTGTTATTGATTATGCTGCAGGAAAGTCTATCTATGAGAATGCTGAAGGTGGTTTGAACTTCAAGGATACTGACCTTGCCGACGAAGCCATGCTTTGGGTTTTTGATATGGCAGAGACTGTTGTAGGTGTTACCGAAAAGGTTGTGGTGAAGAATCTCGCTACAGGTAACCTTTTCTGGGGTGCTCCCTCAATAAAGGTCGCTGAAACCTCTGAGGCTGTTGCTGAGGATGGTATCTTCTTGTTCTATACCGAGGGTAACGGAACAGAGGTGCATGCACAGAAAAATGGCCAGGCTGTAGTACGTTGGGGTGATAAGGCTGCAACATCTGGTTCGGCTTGGACATTCACCTATGTAGGTACTACTTATGACCTCTATGATCTCGACGCTCCTGACTGGGCTGATGTTACTGGTCAGTACATCGTAAATGCAGACTTGGCTTCAAATGTTGATAGTTGGACAAAGACCGATGCTGGTTTCGTTTATGAGGCTCGCGTAGCTGAGTTCTACTCTGGTTGGGGTAGCCTGGATGTAACATCAGGCTCTCTGTTACAAGAGGTGACACTTCCTGCTGGTAAGTATCGTTTGTCAGGTAAGGCTTTCTTCCGTCAAGGTGAAGTTGCACATACCAATCCTGCTAAATCGCTCGGTTACATGGTTGCTGGTGACAATAAGGTATTGGTTAAGACTCTGGGTAGCGTAGAAGGTTTGAGCGCTTACGCTAACAGTAGAGTGGATGCTTCTGCTGCATTCTATAGCCAAGGCCTCTATGACAACGTACTTGAGTTCACGCTTGCTGAGGAGACTACTTTGAATATCGGTTTTGAGGCTACATTTGATGAAATGCGCTCTTGGTTCATTGTAGGTGAGGTGAAGCTTGAAAGAGCACAGCCCGTTCCTGGTGCTATCGTGCCTCTGTTTGCAGAGCAAGCTATGGCATTCTGCCAGTATGGCAACATGGCGATGTATTCTCTTCCTAGCGTGATGGCTAAATGGGAAACTTTGGCTACCTCAGTAAACGAAACTTATGGGGCTATCTATGAAGGTGAGAAGGTTCTCGACGCTAAGGTTGTGAAGTTGATGGATGAAATGACTGCAATGATTGCCGAGCTGATGGCTATTGACAAATATTATGCTATATTCAATGATGCGAAATGGGCAATTTATGACATACAGGATTACTCTACTGCCAAGAATGCAGAGACTAAGGCTGCCTTTGATGCTGCTGTAGAGGCTGCTGTTGATTTGAGCACTGTGACTACTATCGCAGAACTCGAGGCTAAGGTTGCTGCATTGGAAGCTGCTCGTCAGGCCTATGTTGTTAATGCTGTTCCTGCGGAAGATTTCGTATTTGACTACTCTTTCTTGTTAGACAATCCTTCATTCGAAACAGGTGATCTTACCGGTTGGACTGTAAGAAGTACTTCTGCCGATACTAAGGTCGCTCACAACTCTGGTAACTATGCAACAGCTGGTACCGATGGAAAGTATCTCTTTAACTCTTGGTGGCAAGGTGTATACCTCACACAGGAGGCTGCTGATATGCCTAATGGTGTATATCGCTTGACCGTAGCTTTGGCTGGTGGTGATGCTGGTAACGATGCTACAGCTTACATTATCGCTAACGCTGATACCTTAGGCGTAAATCTCAAGAATGGTAATCCCTTCACTGATTTTGATGTAGAGTTCATGGTGGTAGACAAGAAGCTTCATGTGGCTGTAGTCGGTGGTAATGATGATGACACTGCTGAAAATCCCGTAGGTTCATTCAATCAGAATGGTCATTGGTGGTATAAAGCTGATAACTTCCGTCTCTCTTATGTTGGTGCATTGCCCGATAGTATATACAAGAAGGCGTTCTTGACACGTTATGCCGAGTTTGAGGCTCTCACCGAAACCCTTGACTATTCTTGGAATGCAATCAATAACACATACTACTTCGCTACACAAGAAGCAGCATATGCTATCAAGGAAGCCATCGATGAGGTAACAGATATCGAACTTCTTGATTCTATGATTACAGCAATGAACGAAGGCGAGGCAATGTTGGATAAGGCATATGCTGTAGCTGCTGAGTACAATATTTTCAAGAATGCGCTTATTGATGTTGTCGGCAATTCTATTTTGGTGAATGAGGAGATTGCTGCTGAAGTTGTAGCTGTAATCGAGGCTTCTTATATGGCAGGCTATAGCATCGCTACCATTGAGGCTCTTGAGGCTGCTGTAGCTGAAATCCAGGCTGCTTATGCGTTGTATCTGCATAATGCTGCTCCTGTAGAAGGTGATTTGTTTGATTTGACCTTCTTCATTAATAATCCTTCATTCGAAACAGGCACTCTCGCTGGTTGGGATGTTAAATCTGCTAATGATACAGGTGCTAAGCCCAATTCTGATGGTACTTATGCTATGTCAAATTGTGATGGCGAGTATGTCTTCAATACATGGCATGGCGCAGGCATCTATCTGCAGCAAACAGTTAAGGGATTGCCTTCTGGTACCTATATCCTCAAGGCTGTACTTGCTTCTGACGTGGATGTTAAGCTGAATGTGATTGCAGGCAATGATACACTCTTGTATTCTTGCCCGAATGCAAAGGAGATAGGTAATGAGGTCGAATTTGAGGTAGAGCACGAAGGTGGCGACTTCCTTATCAAGGTGGCTACTGTTGCTGACAACTGGTTCAAAGCGGATAATTTCCATCTCTATTTCTATGGTGCAGAGAAGCCTGTCGTAGAGGTTGAGGCTGTAACTCTTGATCAGACAGAGGTTACACTCGCTGAGGTAGGTGCTACCGTACAGCTCATCGCTACCGTTGCTCCTGAGGATGCTACAGACAAGACACTCACATGGACAAGCTCTGACGAGGCTGTTGTTACTGTAGATGCTGATGGCTTGGTTACTGCTGTTGCTACAGGTACCGCTACCATCACCGTAACTACTGCTAATGGCTTGAGTGCTACATGTGTTGTTACTGTAGCTGTTGAGAATGGTATCGAGAATATCGAAACTGTTAAGAATGCAGTGATCTATACCATCTCTGGTAAGCGTGTTGAGGGCAATGTGAAGTCACTTGAAAAGGGTATTTACATTGTCAACGGCAAGAAGGTTTTGGTTAAGTGAGTGGAGAATGAAATAAACTGGTTTATTTCTTATCCCGAACGTAAAAACCTCATCAAGGGTAAGGTTTTGATTAAGTAATCTTATCCTGAATACGATGAATGAAGGGATGCACCGCGGTGCATCCCTTCTTGTTTATGTCTTGTGGATTGTATCCCGCATTCCTTATTCTCCCTTTATTGTTCAGATCTATTCCTTGGTGTTTTTCTATAGTAATGGTGCTGATCTCTAAAGAGCTAAGTTTTGTCTTTATGGTTTTGTCAAGTGCTTTTGCGCCAATGACAAAAAATTATCACTATAGTGACAAAATTTTGTCACACCTATGAAAAATTTTTGTCATCGAAGTGATAAAATATTATCATAGGTTTGACAAAGTGTTGAGTTTGCTTGTCTTGAGCTGGGGCGGAATTTTAGACTTATAATCCGATTAGCTTGCTTATGCCCATTGCTGAGAATAATAGAGCAGCATAACGTAGGGTACGTCCAATTAGCATCATGATATTGGTAAGGAGGGGATGGGAACGCATGATGCCTAATGTGACGAGTATTGCTTCGCCAAGGATAGGGAGCCAACAGAGAAGTCCCATCCATGGCCCCCAACGTAGTACAAGTTTGCGGGCGCGTTCCATATTTTGTGGCTTGATGCGAAAGAGCTGCTGCATCTTCTCGGGGGTGGTGAGACGCCCGATATAGTAGCAGGTGACACCGCCAAGCGAGTTGCCGAAGGAGGCATACAGCAGCAATGTCCATGGGCTGATTCCCATGGCAAGGAGGGCTATCATGATGGCTTCGCTACTAAAAGGTAGTATGCTGCCCGCCAGAAAAGCGGCAATGAACATACCCCATGGACCATAATTGATTAGTATATCAAGAAGTTGTTCCATACATATAGACCAAGGAGAAACAGCCAAATGGACAACAATATGATAGGTCGGATGTTTCGGCGTCTCTTTTCTGTGGCAAAGAATCCATAGCCGAGGATAGCTGTGAGTGCTACTATGGTGGGTTGTAATACGATGTATAGCGAAGGTAGGAGATGAGTGGCAACGAGTAGTGTAGTCATGCAACTAATCTGCATGTATCGGTTGGCGCGGACTCTGACAGCTGATGTAGTTGAGAGCACATGGTGTGCTATGGCTGGAAGGATGAGTAGTAGTGTCCATGCAAGCTGTAGAGCAGTCATGGGAACGGAAAGGCTTTCACCTCCTCCAATGGGTATTTGGAGTTGCATTGATGGCAAGGCTGCGCTTGCTGTCAGCTCGTTGATGAAGGTTTGTATCAGGTGAGTCTTTCCTGTAAGAAAAAGTATACAGAATGCTGTCCAGTAGGGTGTCAATACACCTAATAACGAAGCGAGGATGGTACGTAGGTGTAGGGACTGCATGAAACCGCAACATGAAATTAATACAGGAATCAAGAACAGGAACTGAGGGCTTTGTAGACTGATTGTGCCAGTCAAACAAAATGCAGCAAAATAGCTGCCCATGGCATCTGGGTTACGGTAGGTGTCGGATATGATGTGATATGCTAAGGCTATAAGCACGAGATAGATTGTTCCCTCTTGCCAGGATGCAAGCTGCGGATTGATAGCACAGCCCATGAAGAAGATTGTGGTGGGTAAGGTTACCTTACTGCTCCTATAGATCTTTCGCTCGTCATTATGGTAGCCTACTAATACTCCAAGGATTAGGTAGAACAAAATGTTGAGATAGGATAGCGCACTTCCTATGCCGTTTTGCACGATACTATATGTCCATATCCCCAAACACAGCAGGGCAGCAACTGCTGTTGCTGCCCAACTGGATATGATAAAATGGGAGAACTTGTTCAATTGATAATGGATAAAGGATAATCAACTTTCAATTAAAGAATGTCCTTGCCTATGTCGCTTCGGCAATACATGTCGGAAAAGTGCAGTGCCTGTGCGTTCTTGAACGAAGTGGTCAATGCTTCGAGCTGTGTGTCGCCATAGGAACTTACGGCGATGACACGTCCGCCATTGGTCACTACTTGTCCGTCCTTTATGGTGGTGCCTGCATGGAAAAGGAAACTGCCCTCTACTTTGTCGAAGCCTGTGATGGGATAACCCTTGATGTAGTCGCCTGGGTAGCCGCCCGATACGAGCATTACACATACGGCGCTTCTCGAGTCGAACTCAATACTGCGTTTGCCGAGGTCGCCTTGAGCTACGCCCTCGAAGAGATCTACGATGTCGCTTTTAAGACGTAACATTACGCTCTCGGTCTCAGGGTCACCCATGCGTACGTTGTACTCAATGACCATAGGCTCGCCCTTCACATTGATAAGCCCGAAGAAGATGAAACCCTTGTAGTCGATGCCTTCGGCCGCGAGTCCTTCAACCGTGGGACGAACGATGCGCTCTTCTACCTTTTGCATCCATGCGGTGTCGGCGAAGGGTACAGGTGAAATGGAACCCATGCCTCCAGTGTTGAGCCCAGTATCGCCCTCGCCAATGCGTTTGTAGTCTTTGGCTTCAGGCAAGAGTTTGTAGTCTTTACCGTCGGTGAGCACAAATACGGAGCACTCTACACCGCTGAGAAACTCTTCGATGACTACACTGGCAGAGGCACTGCCGAACATACCGCCAAGCATCTCGCGCAACTCTTTCTCTGCTTCCTCAATGGTGGGGAGGATGAGTACACCCTTACCTGCACAGAGGCCATCTGCTTTCAGTACGTAGGGCGCTTCAAGGGTGTGGAGAAAGGCGATACCCTCATCCAACGTGTCTTGTGTGAAGGTCTGGTAGCGGGCGGTGGGAATACCATGGCGCATCATGAACGCTTTGGCAAAGTCTTTGCTGCCTTCAAGTGTGGCTCCCGCTTTAGAGGGACCTATCACGGGGATGTTCTTCAGTTGCTCATCTGCACGAAAGTAGTCGTAAACACCCTTTACTAAGGGATCTTCAGGGCCTACAACTACCATATTGATATCATTGGCGAGCGCAAACGCCTTGATGCCTTCAAAGTCGGTAGCCGACAAGGCAACGTTCTCACCTACTTCACTTGTTCCTGCATTGCCTGGAGCAATATACAGTTTCTCTACTTTCGGACTTTGGCTGATCTTCCAAGCTAGGGCATGTTCGCGTCCGCCACTGCCCAATAATAAAATTCTCATAGTCTTTGTCAATTCTATATCAGGGAAATAGACGGTCTTCTCTTTCGCAAGATATTTAAGAGTGGTGTTCCTTATGCCTATTTCCATGATTGTTATAGTGTTATATTGAGTATATCGTCTTAAATTAGTACAAAATTAGTGCAAGGTGAGTGAAAAAACAAACTTGTTTGTGGTTTTCTGAGTTTTATAATTGGTTTGTTGTATATAAATGGTGGTGTTGGATGTAAGTGCTCACGTCGGGGTGTAGCATATGGCTTGTGTCTTGCCCCGCTGCGATGCGTTGGCGCACCTCGGTGGAACTATAGGGGAGAAGTTTGGGGGCTGAAGGTGAACTTCCCTCTTGGCGGAACCATCCGGTAGGGTATATGTCGCGGAGCTTTCCTTCAACTCTTAGCCCTAAGCTCTCCACATCTCTTGGATAGACGATGATGGAGGTTTCGCGTGCAATATCCTCGCCTCGATACCAACGATGGAAGTTCTGCCAGTTGTCCTCGCCGATGATGAGGCTGAACTCGCAGTCGGGGTGTGCTGTTCGCAATGCTTGCAGTGTGTGATAGGTGTATGAGGGACGTGGCAGTGCGAACTCAAAGTCACAAGCTCGTAGTGTGGGGTAGGGGGCTACGGCAAGGCGTGCCATCGCCAGACGTTCCCGTTCGTCGAGCAGAGTGAAGTCGCGTTTCAGTGGATTCTGCGGACTCACCACAATCCATACCTCATCTACCAATCCTTGTTCACAGATGTAGGCGGCAAGGGCGGTGTGTCCAAGGTGTATAGGGTTGAATGACCCTCCGAAGATCCCCACGCGTTTCATAACTTTTTTATGCGTATATTATTCTGTCATCCTGAACCAATGTAAAGGCACTCTCATTTGGTGGAATTCTTCGCAGTGCTCAGAATGGCAATATTTTATTCCTCAACAAACTCCTTGATGATGGACAAAGCCTCTGCTTTGGCTGTCTCGAGATCGTCGTTGATGATTATTCGGTCGAACTTGGGCGCAAAAGAAAGCTCGTGCTCGGCTTTATCGATGCGTTGCTGTATCACTTCGGAAGCGTCGGTACCGCGACCTTCGAGTCGGCGGCATAGTTCCTCTATCGAAGGGGGTTGTATGAAGAGCGACAGAGCGCGGTTGCCATAGAACTCTTTGATGTTGCATCCTCCGACTACATCTACATCGAGCACTACATGCTGTCCGGCTTCGAGCTGGCGCTCCACTTGTGCCTTCAAGGTTCCGTAAAAGCGGTCGGGGTATACTTCTTCATATTCGAGAAATTCGCCCGCAGCGATGTGCTCGCGAAACTCCTCGGGGGTGAGGAAGAAGTATTCCACCCCATGCTGCTCGGTGCCGCGCGGTGCACGACTTGTTGCCGAGATGGAAAAGGCAAGACCTAGGTCCTGCTGCATCAAGTAGTTGATGATTGTCGACTTGCCCGATCCCGATGGGGCTGAGAAAATGATGAGTTTGCCAGTCATATCGTTTATGTGCAATTTTATGATTTGCTATTTATTTGCGACTTAAATCGTACTGTCTGTAAAATGCTTAAATTGTATATAGTAATTACATTACATTCAGTACCTGTTCCTTGATCTGTTCGAGTTCGTCTTTCATCTTTACCACGATGATTTGCATTTCGGCATGGTTGCTCTTGCTGCCAGTGGTGTTTATTTCGCGTCCCATCTCCTGGGCGATAAATCCCAACTTCTTGCCTTGTCCATGTCCTTCGCTCATGGTTTGTCGGAAGTAGTTGAGGTGGTTGGTAAGTCGTTGCTTCTCCTCATTGATATCCAGTTTTTCGATGTAGAAGATGAGCTCCTGCTCGAATCGGTTCTTGTCGTACTCTACACCGAGGTTCTTTTGCAGACTATCAAGGATACGTTCACGTATCTTTTCGGTGCGCTCCACTTCATAGGGCTCTATGGATGCGAGCAGTGCTGCGATGTTGTCAAGCTTTTCACAAAACTTTTTTTCCAATGCGGCACCCTCTTGGCGGCGAAATTCCATCAGTTTCTCCACAGCCTCTATTACTGCTCCTCGTGCTACGGTCCACTCCTCTTCACCCAGCTCCTTTACCTCGGTGCGCGAGAGTACATCGGGCATACGCATCAGTGTGGCATACCAGTCAGTAGGCTCGGGTATTCCTGTAACTTCGCTGATGCCCTTTATTTGCAGGTAGTAGCTCTCTACGAGCGCTTTGTTGATGGGGGTGGCCAAGGCTGTGCTCTCCTCCTCGATCCAGAGGCTGAAGTCAATCTTCCCGCGCTCCAAAGTCTGTGCTATGAGAGTACGTATCTCCATCTCCTTCTCGCGGTATAGCGGAGTGATGCGTGTAGAGAGATCCATTGCCTTGCTGTTGAGCGATTTTACTTCGGCGTATATCTTTTTTGTTCCGTAGGTAGCCACAGCTTTGCCGTAGCCTGTCATTGATAGTATCATGTCGTTTTCGATCGTTGCGATTAAGTCACAAAGGTATATGAAAATGGGCGAATAAGCAAGTGTTATTTGAGGTTAACATTGTCTTTCTGTTGCAATGTTTTGATTATAAGTGTGAAAAATATTTTTCGCAGTTGCGAGCAGATTTTCTTGCAGGTGTAACAGATGAGGTGAATTACTGGGAAAAATAGTTGCTGCCGGCGTTTGCTGTCGGTTCGTCCTATGCTTTTTCTGCGGCAAAATAGTGTTTTTGTCGTATAAAATCTTTAATTTTGCAGACAATTCTGTTATTTGCATAAATTATGGCTTGCATACTACATATAGAGACTGCAACTGATGTATGCTCGGTGGCGCTGAGCGAGGATGGTGCAGTATTGTTCTCGAAGGAAGACTACGACGGTCCGCAGCATGCGGTAACGTTAGGCGTATTCGTCGACGAGGTGCTCTCGATGGCCGATAGCCATGCCAAACCTATCGATGCTGTGGCTGTTAGCTGTGGCCCAGGTTCGTATACGGGATTACGCATAGGGGTTTCTATGGCCAAGGGTATTTGCTATGGACGTAACATCCCACTAATAGCATTGCCTACGTTGAAAGTGCTGAGTGTGCCACTGTTGCTCATGGATGAATTGCCTGAGGATGCACTGCTTTGCCCTATGATTGATGCACGTCGCATGGAGGTGTATGCCGCCATCTATGACCGCGCATTGAATGAGGTAAAGGAGGTGGGCGCCGATATCGTTGATGGCGATAGCTACAAAGAGTATCTTGACAAACAGCCAGTATACTTCTTTGGCAACGGAGCAGCCAAGTGTAAGGATGTGCTGACGCATCCCAATGCTCGGTTTGTGGATGGTGTGCAGCCTTTGGCTCGATGGATGTTCCCACTTGCTGACAGGGAGTTCCTTAATGGAACATTCCAGGATGTGGCCTATTTTGAACCTTTCTACTTGAAAGAGTTTGTGGCTACGGTGGCAAAGAATAAGATATTTTGACTTTGATTCGTTATAGAGAATTATTAATCATAAACTCACGACGTGAAATACAATACACAAGAAAAGACGTTGCCGATGCCCGAGTATGGACGTGCAGTGCAGAAAATGGTGGATCATGCGGTGACGATAGAAGACAGGGCTGAGCGCCAGCGCTGTGTCAATACCATTATTGCAGTGATGGGTAACATGTTCCCTCAATTGCGCGATGTGCCGGAATTCAAGCATAAATTATGGGATCATTTGGCAATAATGGCCGATTTTAAGCTCGATATTGATTATCCATACGAATTGGTGAACCCGGAGACTTTGCATCCTACGCCGCAACGGTTGCCCTATCCTAAGGGAGGGATTCGCTATCGCCATTATGGGCGCTGTATCGAAGAGATGATGAAAAAAGCATGCGATATGCCCGATGGCGAGGAACGTGATGAGCTGTTGCGCCTCATAGCTGCGCAGATGAAGAAGGAGTATGTCTTGTGGAACAAAGAGAGCGTAGAGGATGGCAAGATTATTGAGGATATACGCGAATACTCGAATGGGCAGATATGCTTGAGTGTCGATAAGCTCAAACTGGGTGTATATCGTGCTCCTGCATACCAGTATAACAAGAACCAGCATAACAACGGCAAGAACCAACGTCGCAAGAATAAGAAGAAATTTTAATATATGGCCTCATTTATCATCGAAGGCGGACATCGTCTGCAAGGAGAAATCACACCGCAAGGAGCTAAAAACGAAGTGCTGCAAGTGCTATGTGCTACGTTGCTCACACGCGATAAGGTGGTAGTGAACAATGTACCCGATATCTTGGATGTGAACAACCTCATCACCATGATGCAGTCGATGGGTGTGGAGGTGGACCGTCTTGGTATGGGTAGTTATAGCTTTCAAGCGGTAGATATCGATGAAAGTTATCTTGCTAGCAATGAGTTTCTGAAACTCTGCTCCAGTTTGCGTGGGTCGGTGATGCTGATGGGACCATTGTTGGCTCGTTTCGGTCGTGTGCTGATAAGCAAGCCTGGTGGCGATAAGATAGGGCGTCGGCGTCTTGATACCCACTTCGTTGGATTGATGAAGTTGGGCGCTTCCTTTTCGTACGATCAGATGCGTGGGGTGTATGAACTTAAGGCCGATAGACTCAATGGCACTTATATGTTGCTTGATGAGGCCTCGGTGACTGGTACCGCAAACATTATCATGGCTGCAGTGTTGGCCAAGGGCATCACTACGATATACAATGCTGCTTGTGAACCCTATATCCAACAACTCTGTCGTATGCTTTGTCGTATGGGAGCCAAGATCGAGGGCATTGCCAGTAATCGTCTGGTGATTACTGGCGTGGAGGGACTTCATGGCTGTGAGCATACTATACTGCCCGATATGATTGAGGTGGGCAGCTTTATCGGTATGGCTGCTATGACACGTAGTGAGCTCACCATACGAGGTGCTTCGATTGGGAATCTCGGTATCATCCCTGACAGCTTCCGTCGATTAGGTATCATTATAGAAGAACGTGAAGATGACCTTTATATACCTACGCAGGAACACTATCAGATTGAATCGTTCATTGATGGCTCTATCATGAATATTGCCGATGCACCATGGCCTGGGCTTACGCCGGACCTCTTGAGCGTACTCCTCGTTACGGCTATACAGGCCAAGGGAAGTGTGCTCATCCATCAAAAGATGTTTGAGAGTCGTCTGTTCTTCGTGGACAAACTCATTGAGATGGGAGCGCAGATTATTCTGTGTGATCCTCACCGTGCGGTAGTGATAGGACATGACCATAATATCAACCTGAAGGGGCATACAATGACTTCGCCTGACATACGTGCTGGTATAGCATTGCTTATTGCTGCAATGAGTGCTGAGGGTACGAGTCGCATCGATCGCATTGACCAGATAGATCGCGGATATCAGAATATTGACGAGCGCCTCAACCGACTTGGTGCGCGTATAACCCGTGCTGAGCTATGATACGTCCCGAAGAGGTATACCCCATAGGTAAGTTCACCCGCACTCATGGAGTGCAGGGCGAAATGGCGTTGTCGTTTACCGATGATGTGTTTGATCGTGTGGATTGTCCCTACCTTGTGTGCTCCATGGACGGTATTCTGGTGCCTTTCTTCATAGAAGAGTATCGTTTCAAGAGCGACAGTGTGGCCCTTATAAAGTTTGAGCGTATCGATACTAATGAGGCGGCTGCAATCTTTACCAACAAGGAAGTTTATTTTCCTAAGTCTTATGCCGAGCAAGCCGAGGCTGGCGAGTATAGTTGGCAGTACTTTATAGGGTTTGATACAGAGGATGTCATATATGGCCATCTGGGTGAACTGGTAGATGTGGATGAAAGTACGGTGAATACTCTATTTGTGGTGGAACGTCCCAATGGAGAGGAATTGCTTATTCCTGCGCAAGAGACGTTTGTTAAGGATATAGATCACGAACAACGTTTAATAAAGTTTAATTTACCTGACGGATTGTTAGAATAGCTCGTTAAAATAGGTGTGCAACACATTTTTTAGTATCTTTGTGACCGATGAGCAAGAGGAAAAGAGAAACAGAAGGTTTTTGGACGCATTTCTTCCGTCGTTATGATGTGATTTATACACAGCATGGCGGTAAGGATGTAGAGCATCGTATCTCTACATCGCGTTTCATTATTAGCTTGTGTGTGTCGGGCCTCGTGCTTTTCGTGGCTGCAGTCATGGTGCTGCTGTTGTTCTACTCTCCGCTGAAGAGTCTGATGCCAGGTTATGTGAGCCCTGAGGTGCGACGCCAGATTGTTGAAACTTCGCTGCGTATTGATTCGTTGCATGAGGCGGTGCAACGTCATCAGTTTTATGTGATGAATATACAGGACATCTTGCGTGGTGAGGTGAAAATGGATTCGGTAAGTACTATTGACTCGCTGACTATACTACGCAGTGAGGATCTTATGGAACGTACTGAGCGGGAGAAAGAATTTGCACGCAAATACGAAGAGTCTGAGAAGTATAACCTAACTTCACGTAAGAGTGGAATAGAGGAACTGCAGTTTAGCCCTCCCGTACGTGGCATGTTGGCTGCACTGTTTAATCCGAGTGACCTCCATTTCGGTGTTGATGTGGTGCCTACAAATGATAGGAATGTGTGTGCAGTACTGGATGGAACCGTCTTGATGAGCGGATATACGGTAAACAATGGTTATGTCATCGTAGTCCAGCATGTAGGTAATTTGGTGACAGTATATAAACACCTTTCGTCAATCTTCAAGCGTGAAAGCGTGAAAGTCAAGGCTGGAGAGGTGCTTGGTGTGGCTGGTGGGCAAGACAAGAAGATGGATAATCCCTATCTGCATTTTGAACTATGGCATAAGGGTACTGCGCTTGACCCCACACAATATGTCTCATTCTAATAACGCTATGAACATGCAAACACAACATACTGATGCGCCGCGTAAACGGCAAATCGCGATACTCGGTTCTACGGGCTCTATCGGAACGCAGGCCTTGCAGGTTATTGAAGAGCATAATGACCTCTACGAGGTGTATGCCCTCACGGCAGGAAACAATGTGCAGTTGCTTGTAGGGCAAGCCCGCAAGTTTGTTCCCGATGTGGTGGTTATCGCTAACGAAGCACACTATGCTACGTTGGCTGATGAGCTTGCCGACCTTCCCATTAAAGTGTATGCCGGTGCTGATGCTTTGGCTGATGTGGTGCAGGCGGAGCCTATTGATATGGTGCTTGCTGCGATGGTGGGTTACGCAGGATTGCGTCCTACGATGAATGCTATTCGGGCCAGAAAGGCTATCGCCTTGGCCAACAAGGAAACTCTTGTAGTTGCTGGAGAGCTGGTAACTCAATTGGCCATTGAACATCGCGTACCTATTCTTCCCGTCGATTCTGAGCACTCTGCAATCTTTCAGTGCTTGGCCGGTGAGGGGGCTAATCCCATAGAGAAATTGTTGCTTACCGCCTCGGGAGGGCCCTTCCGTACATGGAGTCTGGAGCAACTGCAACACGCTACACGCGAGCAGGCTCTTAAACATCCCAATTGGGATATGGGTGCCAAGATTACAATAGATTCGGCTTCGATGATGAATAAGGGTTTCGAGGTTATCGAAGCTAAGTGGCTCTTCGATGTGGCTCCCTCGCAGATTGAAGTCGTCGTGCACCCTCAGTCGGTGATACACTCCATGGTGCAGTTTGCTGACGGATCGGTAAAGGCACAGCTGGGTACGCCCGATATGCGTCTGCCTATCCAATACGCTTTTAGCTATCCCTACCGTTTGCCTCTAACGACGGAGCGTCTCGACTTTTCTACATTGTCTAACCTCACTTTCGAGCAGCCCGACCCCGTGCGTTTCCGCAATCTTGCTCTTTCGTTTGAGGCTCTTGAACGTCGAGGCAACATGCCCTGTATTCTTAATGCGGCTAACGAGGTATGCGTATCTGCGTTCCTTAGGGAACGTCTCGGATTCCTTCAGATGAGCGATGTGATAGAGCGTACCATGCAGAAAGTCGATTTTATTGCTGCGCCTACTTATGACGATTATGTGGCAACTGATGCTATAGCGCGTCGTATGGCAGAAGAATTTATCAATTCATAATTCATACTTTAAAGAGATGTCTGTATTTCTAATACGATTACTTCAATTAATTATGTCGTTGACCATCCTTGTGGTTGTCCATGAGTTGGGTCACTTTATCTTTGCACGCCTTTTTGGTGTGCGTGTGGAGCGTTTCTCGCTTTTCTTTGGTAAACCTTTGTTGCGTTATAAACCCAAGCGGAGTGAGACTGAATATGTAGTTGGATGGCTTCCTTTTGGCGGCTATGTAGAACTCTCTGGAATGATTGATGAGAGTCTTAATTTGGAGCAGATGAAGCAACCGCCTCAGCCGTGGGAGTTCCGTACCAAGCCTGCGTGGCAGCGTATGCTCATCATGATAGGTGGTGTGTGCTTCAATCTTATTCTGGCTTGTTTCATCTATGCTATGATACTTTTTAAGTGGGGCGATTCGTATATCCCTCTTGACAATAGTAAATATGGTATGGAATTTAATGAGCGCGCTGAGGCCATGGGATTTCGTGATGGAGATGTGTTGGTGCGCACTGATCAAACGGTATTTGATCGGTATGGTGGCGATATGCTCCGAGCTATCGTAGAAGCTGAATCTGTTACCGTGCTCCGTGATGGTGTTGAGACTGTTGTTGTTATGCCCGAGGAGATGAGCTTGTTTGATTTCAATCACGATGTGCAGCCCTTCGTACAGTTCTACAATCCGATGATTATTGACAGTGTGGTACCTGGAAGCGCTGCTGCTAATGCTGGACTTATGGTCGGAGACCATATCTTTAGCGTAGAAAACACTCCTACGACTACATGGATTACCTTCAATACGTCCCTTAATCAGTTGCGTGCACGTGAGTCTGAAGGAGGCATCGTCAATCATGACCTCTGCGTAGTATATAGTCGTGGAGGCGTGTGCGACACCACCGTTGTATCTACTGACGCGAATTTTATGATGGGCATCACCGTCGCTTTGCCTTATACTCCTGCCATTAAGAAATATGGCTTCTTTGCCTCTATCCCTGCGGGTATAGCTTATGGATGGAATACACTGAAGAGCTATATTAGTGATTTTAAGTATGTCTTCACGAAGGAAGGAGCTACTTCGCTTGGTGGATTTGGTACCATTGGTAGTCTTTTCCCTGCGCAATGGGATTGGTATAGCTTTTGGATGATGACAGCATTTATCTCCATCATGCTTGCCTTTATGAATATACTTCCTATTCCGGCTCTTGACGGTGGGCACTTGCTGTTTTTGTTATTTGAGATGATTACAGGTCGCAAGCCTAGCGACAAGTTCTTGGAGTATGCCCAATATGTTGGCATGGCTATCCTCTTCGGTTTGATGATATATGCCAACTTGAATGACATCATACGTATCTTCTTCTAAATAAGAGTAAAGATGTAAAGTTATTTGTAATAATTTGGCTCAGAACGTACTTTATCGTATTTTTGCACCATATTGTATATGGTAAAATAAACAACTGCTATAATATGAAGAAAATGTTATTTGTATTTTGTGCAGCGCTGATATCTCAGGCTGTAGCGGCACAAACCAATGACCCCATAGTGATGAAAGTGAATGGCGAGGATGTGACTCGCTCTGAGTTTGAGTATTCATATAATAAGAACAATACCGAATTGGTCGTAGACAAAAAGTCGCTTGATGAATATGTGGAACTTTTTGTAAACTACAAACTTAAGGTGGCTGCAGCTAAAGAAGCCCGACTCGATACAATGGCTTCGTTTATCAAAGAAGTGGCCGACTATCGTTCGCAACAAGCTGAGGAATACTTGATAGATACAGCATTTATCGAAGAACAAGCGCGCAAGACCTATGATGCAACAGTCAATCAGATAGGTCCTGATGGACAATTCAAGGCTGCACATATTCTTATCCGATTGCCGCAGCAGGCTAGTTTGCAGGAGCAGCTCGTGGCAAAGTCTCGAATAGATTCTATATATGATGTGCTGAAGGCTGGAGCAGATTTTGCTGATATCGCGCAAAAGCATTCGCAAGATCCAGGTACTGCACGCGAGGGGGGCATGTTGCCATGGCTCTTCAAGGGGCAGCTACTTAAGGAGTTTGAAGAGGTGGCTTTGGCTATGCAGCCAGGCGAACTGAGCGAGCCCGTGTTGTCACCTGTAGGCTATCATATTATTTATATGAGTGAGCGCAAGCAGTTTGAGCCTTACGAGTTTCATCGTGAGTCAATATATCAATTCTTGGAGCAGCGCGGTATACGTGCTCATGCAAAGCAGTCCATGGGTGTTAAATTGGCATTAGAGATGGGAGGCATCACACCGGAAGAGGCTTTGGCTAAAGCTGAATTGGAATTGGACAATAAGTATCCTGATTTCAAATTCTTGATGAAGGAGTTCTATGACGGCTCTTTGCTTTATGAAATCAGTACTCGTGAAGTGTGGAATAAGGCTGCCAATGATGAAAAAGGATTGGAGAGCTACTTCAAGAAAAACAGGAAGGGCTATCGTTATGATGAACCGATATATCGTGGCCTTGTTGTGCATTGTGTGTCTGATGATGTGTTGGCGCAGGTAAAGCAACTTGTGAAGAAACAGCCCCAGAAAGAATGGGTAAAGCTGATTCGTGCTTCTTTTAACAGTGATTCATTGATGCAGGTGAAGATGGTGCGTGGACCTTTCAAAGTGGGGAAGAATGTATATGCTGATTATTATGCCTTCGGACAAGGTGAATGTCCTGACACTGTGGAAGGATTCCCCGCTACAGGTGTTGTTGGAAAATTGCAGAAGAAAGGTCCGGATACATATGAGGATGTTCGTGGACAGGTGACAGCCGACTATCAGACTCTTTTGGAACAGTTATGGGTAAAAGAACTGCGTGATAAATATGAGGTAGTACTTTATCCTGAGGCGTTGGAAACAGTAAACAAACATTAACATACTACACCAACCTGTTGTTATAACCAAACATTGCCAGAAAGAAAAGCGTGAAAAGAATTTTTTTTCAGGATACATATATCTTCTTATTAAGAGTAAAGAGGTGGAATAGCATATGGCTTGTATTTTTGCTGTTTCAGTTCTGTTTTGCTTCATGTCATCGTACAGTGGAGCATGGTGGAAAAACTCCTGTGGCTCAAGTCGGCAATTATTATTTGTATCAAGAAGATATAGCCTTGTTGCTGCCCTATGGGGTGTCAGTGGAAGATAGCATTGAGTTTGTTCGGGATTTCACCCGCAAATGGCTCGAGGAACAAGTGCTGTACGAAAAAGCTGAGCATAATATTCGGGGCGATGAACGCATAGAACGGATGGTTGAGGAGTATCGCAGAACACTTGTTCTGAATAGTTACGAACAGCTTCTTATTGCTCAGAGAATGTCTGAAGAACTGACAGAAGCTGCTTTGATAGACTATTATGAGAAGAATAGACAGTTGTTTATGCTTGAAGAACCTGTAATCAAGGGGGTCTTTATTAAGGCTCCGCTATCCTCTCCTGGAATAAAGGAACTGAAGCGATGGTATAAAGAGGGATCTGAGGCTTCGCTTGAGCAGTTGGAGAAATATGCTTTCCGTAATGCGGTCATCTATGAGTATTTCTATGATTATTGGGTTCCTGTATCAGAGCTGGAAGGTAAGCTCATCGTAAACTTGGCTGAATTGGGCGAGAATTTTGAGAAGCATCGTGATATTGAAGTTGAGGATGATGAGTATTGTTATCTGCTTCATATAGAAGAATATGTGCTTAAAGGCGAGGAGAAACCTTACGAACTGGCCCGTCAAGAAATCATCGATTTGTTGAGCAATAAGCAGAAGGTCGATTTTATGGATAAGGTGAAAAAAGATTTGTATAATCAGTCCATGAGTATGGGCAGAATAAAATTCTATAGTGATGAGATATTGTAAGATATACATGATACTATGTGGATTGTTGGCCTTATTGCCAACAAGTGCACAAAATAATGTGATCGATGAAGTCGTTTGGGTTGTTGGTGATGATGCCATACTCAAATCAGATGTTGAACAAGCACGTCTCCACTTTATGATGTCGGGACAGAATATAGAGGGAGAGCCATATTGTGTTATTCCTGAACAATTGGCCATCCAGAAGCTGTTTCTGCATCAAGCAGCTATTGATAGTGTGGAGGTGACCGAACAGGAAGTTCTCAATGCTGTGGAACGCGAAATTAGTGGTCAGATTGCACGTATTGGCTCGCGTGAGAAGATGGAAGAATATTATGGTAAGTCCTCCACGCAGATACGTGAAGAGTTGCGTGAAACGATGCGAGACCGAATGGTAGTAGAAAAGATGCAGAGGACGCTCTTTGAAGGTGTCAAGGTCACTCCATCTGAGGTGCGTCGTGGATATGATGGTATGAAAGAGGATGAAATACCTTTTGTGCCTACTCAAGTGGAGGTGCAGATTATAACTCAACAACCTGACATCCCACTCGAAGAAATTGAACGGGTAAAAACCGAATTGCGTGAATATACCGAGCGAGTGAATAGTGGTGAGGCTCAGTTCTCTACATTGGCTGTATTCTATTCGCAAGATCCAGAATCAGCACGCCGTGGGGGAGAGTTAGACTTCTTTAGACGTGGTGAGATGGTGCCCGAGTTCTCGACTGTTGCATTTAACCTTACTGAGCCTAACAAGGTGTCGAAGATTGTAGAAACAGAATTTGGATTCCATATCATACAGCTTATTGAGAAACGTGGCGATCGCGTGAAAGCACGCCATATTCTGCGTAAGCCTGAAGTTCCAGCTGAGAGTGTCAATGCCTCATTAGCACGCCTTGATTCGATTGCTGATGATATCCGTGGTGGCAAGTTCACATTTGAGGAGGCTGTCGTACTTTCGGCCGATAAGAATACGCGTAAAAACTTCGGCCTTATGAGTAATGAGATGACCCTTTCGTCACGTTTTGAATTGCAGGAATTGCCTCAGGAGGTGGCAAAGGCTGTGTATGGCATGAATGTCGGTGAAATATCTGCACCTTTTGTTATGATTGACAAGAGTGGTAAAGAGGTATGCGCTATCGTGAAGCTGAAGAACCGCATCGA
Source organism: Bacteroidaceae bacterium (assembly GCA_045647345.1). Taxonomy (GTDB): domain Bacteria; phylum Bacteroidota; class Bacteroidia; order Bacteroidales; family Bacteroidaceae; genus UBA1189. The sequence continues at coordinate 25,248 of JAZRMG010000138.1, forward strand.
TGGGCATAGAGCAAATCCGATGGAGGACTTTCAAGTTGTTAAAGATGTGATATTATCGAAAATGAAGCAACAAAAGATGGAAGAGTGGATTAAGCAGAAGCAGAAAACGACATATGTACGCATCAATGAGAATTGGTGTGATTGTGAATTTCAATATCCAGGGTGGGGGCAACAATGATGTGGCACAAAGGTTGGGCATTTCTCGTGTTGCTACTTTCGGGGTGTGGCGTTTTGTCGGCTCAAGTGTCTCGTCAGGAAGTGGATGCCGAGCGTATTGTACCTCAGAATGCGAGTCTTGAGGTTATATCGGTTGATGAGAAAGTGGTAGAAACGAAGTGGGTAGCACCCAAAAAGATGAAGGTTGCGGATGAGTCATCGCGGCCTGCTGCCGAGCAACCTATACAAAAAAGAGTCGTTAGTGACTCTCTTGCCATGAACCGAAGGAAGATGGGTAGAAATTATTCTGATGAATCACTGGTGAGTGTAGAAGAGACAAATTCGCGCGATTCTATACGTGAACGTTATGTGTATCTGCTGCACGCCGATGAGACACGCTTCAATCAAAGGATTAATCCTGATGCGCAGATATTGGTAGGAGATGTTGCTTTCCGTCATGATAGTATGTATATGTATTGTGATAGTGCGCTTTTCTACGAGGCAAGCAATTCGCTTGATGCGTTCGGTAATATTTGTATGAATCAAGGAGATACCTTGTTCCTGTATGGCGATAGACTCTACTATGATGGTAATGAAATGTTAGCCCGGGTGCGTGACAATGTGGTAATGATTGATAATAACATGACGCTCACGACGGATAGTCTTAATTATGATCGTACGATTAATTTGGGCTATTATTTCAATTGGGGTACAGTGGAGGATACGCTCAATGTGCTTACTTCGGAATGGGGAGAGTATGATACCCAAACCAATGATGCCGTATTCAACTATGACGTGACGCTTACTAATCCTAATTTCGTGCTTACCTCCGATACCCTACTTTACAATACCAAGACGCAAGTGGCGACTATTGTGGGACCATCGAATATTAATAGTGATGAGAATCATATTTATTCTACTTTAGGTCGTTATTATACTTCTACAGAGCAAGCTCATCTACTCAATCGTTCTGTGCTTTCGAATGACGACAAGCGGTTGGTGGGTGATAGTATCTATTATGACCGCAATGGTGGTTATGGTGAGGCGTTCAAAAATGTCGAGATGGATGATTTTGCTGGTAAAACACGTCTTTTGGGTGATTATACCTATTATAATGAGTTGTCTGATTCAGCCTATGCGACCCAGCGTGCTGTAGCTATAGACTATTCTCAGGGAGACAGTATGTTCATTCATGGTGACACGCTTCGCTTGCTCACTCGTTTCCCTGATACCGATTCGGTGTATCGCATAGTGCAAGCATATCGCAAGGTTCGTATCTATCGTGACGATGTGCAGGCAGTGTGCGATTCGTTAGAGTTCAATTCGCTTGACTCGTGTATGACGATGTTTTTCGATCCTGTGGTGTGGAATGGTCCGCAGCAGGTGCTAGGCGAGGTTATAAGGGTGTATCTTAATGACAGCACGGTAGAGTGGGCACATGTGGAGAATCAGGCGCTTATTGTCGAGCAAGTAGACTCCAATAACTTTAACCAAATTAGTGGAAGAGAGGTCAAGGCCTATTTTGTAGATGGTAATATTGATAAGTCCGATGTGATTGGCAATGTGATGGTAATATACTATTACACCGAGATGGGCGATAGCGTGGCCTATGGCGTGAATACGACAGAATGTAGCTACCTTACGGCCTATATGAAAAATCGTCAGGTCGATAAGTTGTTCATTAAGGAACAGTCTAATGGCGTATTTTATCCTATTACACAAATACCGTCAGGAAAAGACCGACTTTCCAATTTTGCCTGGCTTAACAAACTTAGGCCTTTGAGTAAATACGACATTATGCAATGGCGTGGCAAGGAGGAGGAGCAAAAACTTAAGACAACGACGCGTCGTAATGTTCCGTTGCCTTCACTAAAAGGATTGATTGAACAGAAAGAATAAAAATACGTTATGGGAATATTTAATCAGCGGAAGCCGCGAGGGTTCCAACATCAGTATATCTATATAGATGAGCGCAGAGAGCGTCTTAAGGCAATGGAGGAGCGTGTTAAACGTGAATTGGGTCTACTCCCTTCAAAAGAAACGACCATAGAAGACAGAATCCGTGGCAAGTTTGTCGAACAGACCTCGCATCTGAGACGTCAGCAGGAAAAGGAGAAAACGATTTCGTCTAAGTTGCTGATTTTGATAGCAGCCTTATTGGTTATACTCCTTTATGTATTGTTGAGATGACATCTATGATTAATGAAGATTTAATACATTTATTACCTGATTCTGTCGCCAATCAAATAGCGGCAGGTGAGGTTATCCAGCGTCCAGCTTCGGTAGTGAAGGAGTTGGTCGAAAACTCTGTTGATGCTGGTGCGACAGTTATTCAAGTGCGTCTGACCGATGCTGGGCGTACCAATATCCAGGTTATTGACAATGGCCGGGGTATGTCCGAGACCGATGCCCGCATGTCATTTGAGCGTCACGCAACCTCAAAGATCAAGTCGCCCGATGACCTCTTTGCATTACAGACCTTTGGCTTCCGCGGCGAAGCCTTGGCCTCTATAGCTGCAGTTGCGCAGGTCGAGTTGCGTACTCGCCGTGCCGAAGATGAGTTGGGCACAATGATTCATATCGCAGGCTCCAAAATCGAGTCCCAGGAGGCGACCATGTGTCCTGTTGGTACGAACTTTCAGGTAAAGAATCTCTTTTTCAATGTGCCAGCTCGTCGCAAGTTCCTCAAATCCAATCAGACGGAGCTCAACAATGTGATAACCGAATTAGAACGTGTGGCTTTGGTGCATCCAGAGATATCTTTCATGCTCTATCACAACGATGTAGAACTCATGAATGTTCCACAGACTTCTATGCGCCAGCGTATTCAGCACCTGTTCGGAAAGAAGGTAGGACAAGAGTTACTGTCTATAGATGTTGATACTACACTGGTTCGTGTGAATGGTTATGTGGGCTTGCCGGAGAGTGCTCGCAAGAAGGGCTCCCATTGCTTCTTCTTTGTCAATGGACGCTATATGCGCCATCCCTATTTCCATAAGGCGGTGATGGAGGCATACGAGCATCTCATTCCTCCCACTGAACAGGTACCCTATTTCCTTTATTTTACGGTAGAGCCCTCGCGTATTGATGTCAATATCCATCCCACAAAGACAGAGATTAAGTTTGAGGACGATCAGGCTATTTGGCAGATACTGATGGCATCGGTGCGTGAGGTCCTAGGCCGCAGTAATATGGCACCCTCCATAGATTTTGATGTAGCAGACCGTCCTGATATCCCCGTGTTCCCATCTGATAATCAGTATCCGCAGCCTCCCCAACCATGTGTTGATACCAGTTACAATCCATTCACACAGAGTCGGACGTCTGAGTATAAGCGTTCAGTAGGCCATTGGGAGGAATTGTACAAAGGTATAGGTGACGAAGCGACAGGAAAGGATTACTTTCTCGACTCGCTGCTCCCTGCTGATGAGCCTGCTACCTTCATCTCATCAGCCAATCCGGTTGTTGATGCCGATGGTGCAGGGTCACAGCTCTTTGAGATAGAAGAAAGTCAGGGTAGGACATCTGAATGTTTCCAGTACAAGGGCCGTTATATTGTGACCTCCATGAAGTCGGGTCTGATGCTAATCAATCAGCATAGAGCTCATGTGCGTATCCTGTACCAGCGCTACCTTGGTCAGCTAATTGGGCATCCGGCGCCTTCGCAAGGATTATTGTTTCCTGAGATGATTACGTTGCCTATTTCTCAAGCCGTTGTCATGGAGCAGTTGATTGGCGACTTTGCAGGGTTGGGGTTCGATATCACCAATCTCGGTGGTGGTTCCTTTGCCATTCAGGGTGTTCCTTTGGGCATTGATGGTTTGTCACCGGCAACATTGGTTAGCCATATGCTGGCTGATGCTGTCGATAGAGGCGATGTGAATAAGGAAGAGCAGCATCGCGCTATTGCACTGACGATGGCCCGTGCGGCAGCAATAGTTGTCGGTCAAGTGCTTTCAAACGATGAGATGTCACAACTGTTGGACGAGCTGTTTGCGTGCGAGGTTCCAGCTTATACTCCCGATGGAAAGAAAGTCTTCATCATTATCGAAGATGAAGAAATCCAACGGATGTTTTGTTGACATCCGGTATTGTAAAGTAAATAAGATATCTATATTTGCATTATTATAAATAGTGCGGACCTCTTTTCTATTCGTGACTCAGTATTGAGTGCAGCAAACCCTTGCAAGCATCCTCAAGAATATCGATCACGTTTTCGAATCCCTGTGCTCCGCCATAGTAAGGGTCGGGCACATGGTCAGCTACGATTTGTGTGCAATATTCCGTCATACGGTGTATCTTCGTCTCGGCTTCGATGCTAGGTGCCAAATTGTGCAGTTCGCTGATGTTACTATCGTCCATGCCTATGATGAGGTCAAACTCCTCAAAATCGGTAATGTGAACTGGTCGTGACCGATGCGTGATGTGGTATCCACGGCGCGATGCATGAGCGCGCATACGTGGGTCGGCCAGCTCGCCTTGATGGTAGCTGATGAGTCCTGCCGAGTCCACTTTGATGGTCATGTCCAGCCCCTCTTTGCGGAGGATGGTGCGCATCACCTCCTCGGCTGTGCATGAGCGGCAAATGTTGCCGAGGCACACGAAGAGGATGCGTGTCGTCGTGTCGTTATTCATATCTTTCGTAGTAAATGGTTGCCTGTTCTTTTATCTCAGGCAAAGGTAGTGCTTTTTCATTGATATGCGTTATGCATGGACCCTATTTTTCTTTCACGACTCATTGCCATTCTTTAGCGTTAGATGCAATCAATAGAGACTTTCTAAAAAAAGAGGGGATTCTTTTGCATAGTTCAAAAAACTTGACGAACTTTGTTAACTGCTTAGCCAAAACTCAAGTCATGAAGAAGTATATACTATTCCTCATCACAGCTATCAGCGGCATATTGTGTTCTATAGCCCAACCCCTTGATGCTACTCGCTTTGAGGAACGTACATTTTCCCTCGGAGGTGGCTCAACACACTTGCTTGACACCTACCTCTCACCTCTTAAATATAAAGGAGGGCATGTGGCCATAATGGATGAGCGCTTTTCGCAGAAGAGTGTTTCGAACAAACATTGGTTTGCGCAGTCGCTTCTCTCGCTCCATGGACACTACACGTTGGCGGCAGAGAACAGAGGACTTATGGTCGCGGGAATGGCACACTATGCATACACCTATTTTTACCGTCCTTTACACACTGACCGATGGAATCTTTACGTAGGTCCACAAGGGCAGTTGCGCATTGGTGGCGTATATAACTTGCGTAACTCTAACAATCCTGCACAGCTGAAACTGGGTGTAAACCTCTCCGCTTCAGCAATGGGGAAGTACAGCTTTGCATTGTGGCAGATACCAATGAACGTACGTTTGCAGGCTGACATTCCTTTGTTGGGGGTAGCTTTTGCTCCCGACTATGGACAGTCTTACTACGAGATTTTCTATCTCGGGCATGGTGAAAGATGCGTACATTACACATCACCCTATAACAACCCCTCTTTGCGCACTGACCTTAGTTGCGATATGCAGTTCCGTTCATGCAGTCTTCGGCTCACTTGGCTGCAAGATTTTTACTATTGGCGTCTTGGTGGAAATCAATATCGCATGAACACCTGTTCTCTCATGATTGGCTATGTGAGCAATTTGTATAAAGTGTTTCGCGGAGATATTTCCCAACAATATATTCCATATTGAATAATTAATTATCAAAGAATTGTGAGGATTATCCTTTATCTGTACACGATGAGACCCAAGCACCTTCACTTGACAATACCCTATTTTAGATATGTCATAGTACTATGCGCCATGCTGGCATCATGCACTAAGACCGAAGAGTTCGATAATACCCCTATGGGGAATTTCGAAGCCCTGTGGCATATCATCGATGAACGCTATTGTTTCTTCGATTATAAGTCCGATGAGTATGGGCTTGATTGGGATGCTGTATATCGTAGCTATAGTCGTAAGATAGCTGATGGAATGAGTGATGTCGGGCTCTTTGAAGTCTTAGGCGATATGCTCGATGAACTACGCGATGGTCATGTAAACCTCTATGCTGCGCATGACGTGGCTCGTTATTGGGACTTCCATGAAGGCTATGCCCCAAATTTCAGTGCAGAGTTACAAACACACTATCTCGGTTCCGACTACAAGATTGCTTCAGGACTACGCTATACAATCCTACCAGACAATATCGGCTATATCTACGTCCCCTCATTTTCGAGCAGTATTGGCGAAGGTAACCTTGACGAGTGTCTTCACGCCTTGGCACTTTGTCGAGGACTTATCATCGATGTGCGCAATAATGGTGGTGGCAATCTTAACAATGCAGAGACATTGGCAGCCCGCTTTACCAATGAGCGTATACTTACAGGATATATCTGTCATAAAAATGGACCTGGACATAGCGATTTTTCCTCCCCCCAACCTGTATACCTTGAAAGCTCTAATCGTATACGTTGGCAGAAGCCTGTATGTGTGCTTACCAATCGTAGCTCTTACAGTGCGACAAATGATTTTGTCAAGATTATGCGTATTCTACCCTCTGTGACCATCGTCGGTGACCATACGGGAGGCGGCTCTGGACTTCCCTTCTCTTCAGAGCTCCCCAATGGCTGGAGCGTACGTTTCTCTGCCTGTCCCTCTTTTGATGTCGACATGCAGCAGACCGAGTTTGGTATAGCTCCCGACGTTGAGGTTTATATCACCGACAAAGACTATGCCCAGGGAATAGATACAATTATCGAAGAGGCTAGAAAAATATTGGGCAAATAGAAGAAAACACTCAGAATAGGGAAATAAAGAAAAATAAATCATCAATCATAAAAAATAAATCAAATAAAAGTCTTATCTTTGTAGCTGAAAATACAATTGGCGCTTGTGGCGAAATTGGTAGACGCGCCAGACTTAGGATCTGGTGTAGTGATACGTGTAGGTTCGAGTCCTATCAGGCGCACAATGGGACAAAAGAGGAATTTTCGAGAGAATTTTCCTCTTTTTCATTTACATACATGCACCGCGTGCGGTACATGTATGTACCAAACTTGGTACAACTGCACAAATTCTGCAATGCATCTGCAAAAAATCTTTGTCAAGCTTGCGATAATGTTTTATCACTTCGATGACAAAATTTTGTTACAGGTGTGACAAAAGTTTACACCATGAGGTACGCCGTTGAAATGGACGATTTTACCCGTTTTTCAGGTTACAAAAGTTCATAAATAGGTTGGCAGTGGCATGATCTGAGAACTTTCGTCTTCGCGTTCGTATAGCGTTGCGCTACGTCAGGCCGTGCAGACATAAAAATTGGGCAGCAGCGAATTTTCAGTACTGAGCCTCCAGTACTTGAATACCGGAGGCTCGGTACTGCAGTACTGGACCGTCAGTACTGCCCCATCTGTCAACTTATTCAGGACGATTAGCACCACCCCATTTTCATGTTGCACTACCCAATGTGGTATTCTTACATAGCGCCTTTACTCCGCGCTTTGCTTGGAAACGAAGTTCGCTGGCCGAACCTTTAGGTCGACGCCCGAAGGGGCTGAAGTCAAGGGAAAAGCAACTCCCTCCCGGCTTCGCCACCGCCAACCGATTTATGAACTTTTGTAACCTTCGGTGAGGATAAAATGAGTAGGATCCGACGATGCTAAAGTCAATGGTGAATGAAGAGAAGTATTCACTTGGGAGATAATATAGCCCTCCTTTATGCCGATAAATCGGCAGCTGCGAGTATAAGCATCTCCAGATGTGATAAGCGGATTCTGTCTTTCGGGAAATCCCTATATAGAGAACGGGGGCTAAATGTACACCTCCCGTGACGGAAGAGTTGTGACGCTAATCGTCTCTACTATGAAGAATATGTAAGTCTTTATCGTTTATGTAAAGATTTTAATCTTCCTGGCAGCACCATTTACGAGGTGTGGGCGATCTTCTCCATAACAGATGCTTCTTTTGCGTATGAGATAATGACATGACGTGCTAAGTAAATCTCTAATATAAGGTGTACATGCTAAGCAACTCCATAACTTTCTCGGCTTTAACCCAAATTTCGCCTCGTAGTGAGGATTAATGAAATATAATTTGCGGTTAACTATCTCAAGATTGTTCTTCTTGCAAAGCTTTTCGAATCCGTGTATAGTCATTCTAGTGTCTCTTATATCAAGAAATTTCTTAATGGTATTTTCCGTTTCTCCCATTCGACGTAGCAACCATGCAAAAGTGTGGCGTGGCAATAAATGGATGAAAGGACAGCGTGATACGAATTTGCTCTGTGCCACTTGCTGATGTCCGCCAAAAGGCATACACCAAGCAGGGAAGGCGATAAAAAGGAATCCTTTTTCATCAAGCAATTCTTGTAAACGTAGCATCAGCCGATCTTTATCATGGATATGCTCTATAGCATCGTGCAACATGATGAGCTGGTATTGGTTATTATCGCTATATTTGTGGATATTACTATGGATAAAAGTTCCTGATAAATTGTATTTATGAAACAGCTCTCTAGCTCTCTCAATCGACAAAGAGTCTACATCTACACCGCTGACATCATACCCTAACTGTGCAAAAGGTGCTAGATTGCCACCAAGGCCACAACCAACTTCAAGAACCTTTAAGGAATCCCCATATTTGAAGGGTGTATGTTCCTTCAAATATGGGAGATAATATTTTTTACATGATTCTTTGCTCTCGCAAAAATATCTTTCGTAATCAGTATGTCTCTTTTGCATCGTTTTTATTTGGTCAAAATCATACGCTTCGTGTCAATCACCTTTCCGTCTGCAATGAGTGCGTAGAGGTACATGCCGGCATTTAAGCTTCCACCATCGATGGTTACACTTATTTCTCCGCGTTCAGTAACCGGATATTCAGCGATCTGGTTACCATTCATATCGTATATATAAAGTTTGGCCCTTACAATATCTTTGTTTATGTCGCAGCGAATAACTGTGCTTTCCGTGAAAGGGTTGGGTTCATTCTGGTAGAGCGTGTTTACCACAGCATCAATCTCTGTTGCTTCTTTTATTCTTGTTCGGGATTTCTTTATAGGCGAGTTAGTTCCTTTGAGGAAATCCACTTCAGTCTTTAATTCTTGAATAGAACTGATGAGCAATGGTATAATTTCAATGTAGTTGATAGTGAGATAGCCACCGCGACTCTCCTTAACCAAATTAGGATATATTTCTTGAAGTTCCTGAGCAATCAATCCATAGTGCATATCATCTTTTTTGATAGTTGTTTCTTCAGACAAAGAACTGCATGTTACAGTTGCAGTATCGGGAGCTTCAGACACTGCTGCTATTGCGTTTTCCACATCAATATAATTGTACTGCACAACGTTCATATCCATTAAGTTGTTAAGCGGACTGTTGTCGGTCGTTACAGACTGGATGTTTTTCTTTACTCGATAATCCGATAATGTAGTAAATTCATTAGCTGTAAGTGTTCCTGTTACATGCACATTACCACGAAAGAAACCTGCATAACGCCCTCCTGTGTCAATGCCATTTTCTTCCGAATAACTAGAACCATATACTCCAGCTCCATTGGCCGTTCCAGAAAGGACTCCAAATACGCCATAATTATAGCCAGAGGTCGCGTTTCCTGCATATGCCATGACTCCAAAACTACGTCCTCCACCTATATAGCTATCACTTGTTGCACGAGAAAGTAAACCAATAGAGTTTTTCCCGGCAGATATAGTCTTTAGTTGGAAGTGAGCACAAGTTTGATAATGATCAGATGAAGCCAGTCCTGTACGTCCAATATATAGTCCTGTACTTTGAACAGTATTATTAGGACGTATATGAACTGCTGAGCTTATTGATCCTGTTGAATTAATACTTAAAGAAGAATTCATGATTGCTGTTTCTTCTACACCTATTCCAACTTTGCCATTTTCATCGACTACTAACTGAGCATTTGTTACTCCAAAATAAGATACTACCATGAGCATCAACATAAATTTCTTTTTCATAATAACTGACTTTTAAGTTTACAATATGTTATTTGCGATACTTGACCGTAGCCGTTACGGGGCCTCTTATCGGTCTGGTTTGAACTATAATATTTACTGGTGTATTATATCTGATTAGATTTCAAAGCATCCCTCTGCATATATAGTGGGAGAGAACACTACAATGTAATAGATGTGATTACTGCCATCGACTTGTAGTGTCACTGTAGATGGAATGCTTGTGTCTACCTCAGTAGAGTCTACCACCTCACCATTCGCATTGACTAGCGAAACATTGGCATCTCCTATATTATATAGATTGACCTCTATAACTCCTGATGTCGGGTGTATATAGGCATTCACTTCCCAATAGTGAAGACTTCGCTCTTGCGTGTCGGTAGAAGATATGATTTCTTTCTCGTGAATCGTTATACCAACAGGTACGGGAGTCCCAGATTCTCCACTATCTTGCCCGAAGGAGCAGAACGTTGCTAAGCATAGCATCGCTGATAAAATAAATGTTTTCATTGTTTGATATTTTTATTGGTTTCGCTTGCAAAGGTATGTTGCAATTATTTCATCCAGAAAACAATTATTTCAGATTGCGTATTCGTAACTGAATGATTATCAAGTGGGGGTAAGTTTTAGATTTCAGTTTCCAGTTTTATGATTTCAGAATTCATAATGGGAATTCAGAAAAGTCTTGTTTAAGGCGGTACAAAAGTGCAGCACCCCACCAAACCTATATGTCCGATGGGGTGCGAGCACTTATGTAAATATAGGGTTATGCTTCGCTGAGCAACTGGCGGATGTGTGTGCCCAATGTGGTGCCGTGCTCGGGGAGACCGAGCTTCTTGCGAATGTCGCTACTGTTGTTGAAGTGGCTCTTCATTTGTATATATTCGCCCACCTCCTTGCCTTTCAGTCCCAGAGCATAGAGGCAGCAGTAGCCAATCTCCCACTCGTTGAGTCCGCAGCGCTCAAGATGCTTGATAAAATGGGGGTGACTGCCTGCAAAAGCCATGCGCGTAGAGGTCATGAACTCCTCTTTGTTCTTTAACAGTGCGTCAATCTCTTTGTCTACCTTTCGGCTCGCATCGGGGTTGTTGGTGATATTGGCCATAAAGAAGCGGTTGAGCAGGGCGATTCTTTCCAATAGGGCATTTCTTGCGGCCTGATCCAACTCCTTGTTTTGCTCCAGCAATTCCATGAGGCTATCCCGCTCTTGCTCCATCTGTGCATACAGTTGCATGTATCGCTCCTTCTCTTGCTTGGCCAATTCGGACTCTGCGGTCTTCATTCGCAATCTGTATCGTGCGATGATGAAAAGTGAGAGTATAATAACTACAATCACTACTGCAATCAATAAGGTAATGTCGCTCTTCGCTTTTTCGCGAACGTTCTTCAACTCCAAAGAATGTTTCTCTTCTACGAACTGAACATCTGATTTGACTCTTGCATATTCCAACGAATCTGTAAGTGCTACATAGTATTCATAGGTATCCATCGCTTCCTTATATCTACCCTCTAATTTATATATTTGAGAAAGCAGCGCTTGGATTTTCAGGCGTTGGGAAGTGTTGAGTATTTCCCCATGATGAGAGAGTGCATTCATAGCAGCAGAAGCATCACCTATTCTTAAATAGGCATATGCCACCGAAAGCCAATCGGTACCGCTTGAGGCAGAGATGGTGACATATTCGTTTACAGAACTTCGGATGCCATTCTTGTCTTGTCCGTAAGTTGCAAAGTAGGTGAGATAGCTGGAATAGAAATGGGCTTTTATTTTCTCACTGCAATCGTCTAAATCTTCCTGTGGCAAGGCTATGTATTTTTCCGCCTGCACAGTGTCTTCCGTCATTGTGTATACATTGATGACACTTGCAATACAATTGACATAGCTGCTCGTCTTGTTCATGCGTTTGAAGTACTCAGCCGCTTCGAGATAGGCGGCAATACATTTGTCCCATTCATAGATGGTGCTGTAGATGCGGCCTTGGGTAAACAGCACTCGCGCCTTGGTCAGTATGTCATCTGAAGCCGCGCCTTCGGTTACCGCTTTTACAAAGCACTGCAAAGCAAGCTCATCATGCTTCTGCTTGTTCTGATAGATGCGTCCTTCGTAGTAATAGGTGCGCAACTTGTCCGTAGCCGTGCCGTGACTTTTGTAATAATCAATAGCAGGTTGCAGTACTTCGAAATCTGTGCGGTCGATGTAGTTCTTGTCCATGGCCATGGAGAGCAGCAGGGCGTGCTTGGCCCGCTCCTCGTTGTTCGGCAGCTCCACGATGTCAATTCCTTGCAGAACGTTCAGCGCACTATCCGGTTTCTCTTCAATATATGACTCTACTTGCATCAGCGTATCCCAATGCACCGACTGCCTGTTACACGCAACCATGCACAGCGTTGCTATGAATATGGCTATATGGTTTCTCATTGATGTGCTTCTCTTAATCATTGCATTGCAAAGATAGAGCAGGCAAGTAAAAACAAGTTTGTTTGTATTTATCCTGAGACGAGTTTGTTGAGCCAAGTCTGTATCATATCAGCTTTTACTCCAGTGTGAAGCTCTTCTCGCCTATCATCACACCATCAGCGAAGAGGTATACGGTATATTCGCCAGCGCTGAGGAATTCTTCTACATCCCAATATACAGTTACGCTCTGCTCTTCGCCTGTGTACTCGATGAGTTTCTTGATGCTATACTCGAGTTTAGTGTTCTCGTAGGCGAAAGTGTTACTTGCGCTCTTGGTAAGTACGCTGCCGTCGGGTTTGGCAATACGTACGTAGATGGTGCGCTCGCCAGTGGTTGCAGTGATGTTTTTGACAATGGTAAAGTCGATGGCAAATTTCACTACGTTCTTCACGCTGTTGGTCTCCTTACCGCGCTTGTTGCGAGGATGGATGGCAATACCTGTAGCATCAAGCTGAGCAGCAAGAGTCACCTTGTCGCTCAAGTTCTTGGCCTCTTCCTGTAGTGTCTCTACCTTCTTGGTAGCTTCGGCATACTGGGTACGCACACGCTTGTTCTCCTTGGTGAGCTTCTCGTTGGCCTGATTGAGCGAGTCAATCTGCACCACATAACTGCGCATCACAGCACGCACGGTCTTAAGCTCCTTCTTCAAGCGCGTGATTTCGGCTGCATTGCTTGCTTTGGTGGCACGTAACTCTTCAAGCAACTGTTGAGTGCGAAGTTTCTCGCGCTCGAGTTGAGCTACCAGTGAGTCGTTCGAGATGAGTATCTGCATCTCGTCGTACTGCGTAGCGAAGGTGCTATACTCATTTTCCATTTCCTCCTTTTCCAACTCAAAGAGCTGTACCATCTCTTCATTGGCTTTGTTGGCCTGGCTGAGACGGATGCCGAGGAATGCCAGTGCTCCGATGAGGAGCACGGCACCTGCAATTATAGGGATCAGAATCTTCTTGTTCATCTTCTTTATTTACAATTTGACAATTTACTATTTACTATTTATTGGGCGATTGGATAATTTGACAATTTCATCATCGTTGCCTTTGCAAAATTGGGGAATAGTTAAATTGTCAAATCAATGGTAAATTGTAATTGGTTAAATGGTAAATTTAGCGAGACTCTCCTTGATGGCAGCGATCTTGCTCTCCGCGTCGGCCTGTTTCTTACGCTCGGCAGCTACTACAGCCTCGGGAGCATTGCTTACGAAGCGTTCGTTAGAGAGCTTCTTCATCACTGAGTTGAGGAAGCCTTCGAGATAGGTGAGCTCAGCCTGCAACTTAGCCACCTCAGCCTCTACATCGATGAGGCTACCCAGAGGCACTGCATACTCGGTAGTGCCTACCATGAACGATGAGGTGCCGTCGCTTTTGGCCTCAACGACGTTGATGGCCTCGAGGTTGCCCATCTTGAGGATGATGGAGTCACACGCAACAGACCCCCTCTGTCCTTTGGACATCTCCCCCTCTATGGGGAGAGAGTTCTCAGAAGCCCCTCCATAGAGGGAGGGGTTGGGGTGGGTCTCTACCACTTCGAGTGCAAGAGTCTCCTTCTGTGCGATGTTCTTCTGCAAGCGGATGGTGCGTACGCCACTGATGATGCTCTTGGCGGTCTCCACATCGGCGATGAGCTGCTCGTCGTAGCTGTCGGCAAAGATTTTCACGCTCTGTGTCATGATGCTCTCGCCAGCCTTGCGCTCCTCGATGGCCTGCCACAGCTCTTCGGTGATGAAGGGCATGAAGGGGTGGAGCAAGCGGAGCAGTGCGTCGAAGTAGTGGAGAGTAGCATCATAGGTCTGCTTGTCGATAGCGCAGCCATACGCGGGCTTCACGATTTCGAGATACCAGCTTGAGAACTCGTCCCAGAAGAGGCGGTATACAGCCATCAAGGCCTCGCTCAAGCGGTACTTGCTCATGAGGTCATCCACCTCGAGAGCGGTCTTGGTGAGCATAGCGTCGAACCACTCGCAACCCAGGCGTGCAGCCTCGGGCTGAGCGATGGTGGCATCTACGTTCCAACCCTTGACGAGACGGAAGGCATTCCAAATCTTGTTATTGAAGTTACGGCCCTGCTCGCAGAGTGCATCATCGAAGAGGATGTCGTTACCAGCAGGGGCGCAGAGCATCATACCCATACGCACACCGTCGGCACCGTACTGAGCGATGAGGTCGAGCGGGTCGGGCGAGTTACCGAGGCTCTTCGACATCTTGCGGCCCAGCTTGTCGCGCACGATACCGGTGAAGTATACATTGCGGAAAGGCATGTCGCCCTTGTACTCATAACCTGCCATAATCATACGTGCCACCCAGAAGAAGATGAGGTCCGGACCTGTCACGAGGTCGGCCGTGGGGTGGTAGTAGTTGAGCTCGGCATTGTCGGGGTTGTTGATGCCGTCGAACAATGACACGGGCCACAACCATGATGAGAACCAGGTGTCGAGAGCATCCTCGTCCTGACGGAGCTCACTGGCGGTGATGTTCTCATAGCCTTCCATCTGCTGAGCCAATGCTACAGCCTCTTCGATGGTCTCGGCTACCACGAACTTCTCCTCGGCACCCTCTGCGGTGGGGAGGAAATATGCCGGTATGCGGTGACCCCACCAGAGCTGACGGCTGATACACCAGTCCTGGATATTCTCCAACCAGTTATTATAAGTAGTCTTGTATTTTGTGGGGTAGAACTTCAGTTCATCGTTCATTACAGGAGGCAGGGCGATGTCAGCAAAGTGCTGCATGCGGAGGAACCACTGCATGCAGAGACGGGGCTCAACGGCTGTGTCGGCATTACGCTCCGAGTAGCCTACCTTGTTGTCATAGTCCTCTACCTTTTCGAGAAGGCCTGCTGCTTCGAGATCCTTGGCAATGAGCTTGCGCACCTCTACGCGGTCCATACCGATGTACATGCCAGCCTCGGGGCTGAGTGTGCCGTCGGGGTTGAAGATGTCGATAGTTTCCAAGTTGTGCTTCTTACCCAGCATGTAGTCGTTGGTGTCGTGAGCGGGAGTCACCTTCAAGCAACCTGTACCGAACTCGATGTCTACATAGCGGTCCTCGATAACGGGAATCTCGCGACCTACGAGGGGCACGATCACCTTCTGACCCTTGAGCCAAGTGTTCTTGGGGTCCTTGGGATTGATACACATCGCGGTGTCACCCATGATGGTCTCGGGGCGTGTGGTAGCTACCACGGCGTAGTAGCCCTTGTTGTCTTTTCTCACCACCAAGCCCTCAGAGTTCTCCGAGATCTCCGAGTTCTCCAAGGTAGAGACATAATATTTGAGGTAATAGAGCTTGCTCTTCTCCTCCTTATAGATAACCTCCTCGTTAGAGAGTGCTGTCTGTGCCTTGGGATCCCAGTTCACCATGCGGAGTCCGCGGTAGATGAGGCCCTTGTTGTAGAGGTCCACGAATACCTTGATGACGCTCTGGCTGCGCTTCTCGTCCATGGTGAAGGCTGTGCGTTCCCAGTCGCATGAGGCACCCAGCTTGCGGAGCTGCTTGAGGATGATGCCACCGTGCTCGTCGGTCCACTCCCAAGCATGCTTGAGGAACTCCTCACGGGTGAGATCGCTCTTCTTGATGCCCTGCTCGGCGAGTTTCTTCACCACCTTTGCTTCGGTAGCGATAGAGGCGTGGTCGGTACCAGGCACCCAACAAGCGTTCTTGCCGAGCATGCGGGCACGACGCACGAGGATATCCTGAATCGTATTGTTGAGCATGTGTCCCATGTGGAGCACACCCGTTACGTTAGGGGGCGGTATCACCACCGTGTAAGGCTCGCGGCCATCGGGTTCTGAGTGAAACAGGTTGTTGTCCAACCAATACTGATACCATTTACCCTCCACATCTGACGGGTTGTATTTGCTTGCTAATTCCATAATTTATATGAGGTTTATATACA
>JAZRMG010000139.1:0-2715 GCA_045647345.1 Bacteroidaceae bacterium
CTTGCTCAAGTGCGTAGAAGCAGCGAGCGACTTTCTTAGTACCCTCGGTCACAGGCTCCTTGAGGTTACCACCGGCAGGTGATACGGTACCGATGAAGGTGATTGAACCCACCTCACCATTGTTCAAGGTTACGTAACCGGCACGACCGTAGAAGTTAGAAATGATAGAAGAGATATCCATGGGGAACGCATCGGGACCAGGGAGTTCCTCCATACGGTTTGACATCTCACGCAATGCCTGTGCCCAACGTGAAGTAGAGTCGGCCATAAGCAATACACGAAGACCCATTGAGCGGTAATACTCAGCCATAGTCATAGCAGTGTACACTGAAGCCTCACGAGCAGCTACGGGCATGTTTGAGGTGTTAGCGATGATGATGGTACGCTCCATCAACTTGCGACCGGTGTGGGGGTCAACGAGTTCGGGGAACTCGGTGAAGATTTCTACCACCTCATTAGCACGCTCACCACAAGCTGCGATGATTACAATGTCGGCCTCGGCCTGCTTAGAGATCGCGTGCTGGAGAACGGTCTTACCAGTACCGAAAGGACCAGGGATAAATCCAGTACCACCCTCAACGATGGGATTCACAGTATCAATTACACGTACACCAGTCTCAAGGAGTTTGAAGGGACGGGGCTTGTTAACATAGTTGGTCATAGCCACCTTCACAGGCCAACGCTGAATCATGTTCACGTTGATGTCGTTGCCCTCCTCGTCGGTGAGCACAGCGATAGTATCCTGGATAGTATATTCACCTTCAGTCACGATAGACTTCACGGTGCACACACCCTTCTGCTGGAAGGGTACCATGATCTTCAAGGGTTGAGAGTTTTCCTCAACAGCACCGAGCCAATCAGAAGCCTTCACCTTATCGCCTACCTTGGCGAGGGGCTTGAAGAGCCACTTGCGATCATCATCAAGAGCGTAGGTGTACTGTCCGCGCTTGAGGAACACACCATCCATCTTGTCGAGGTCGTTCTGCAAACCATCATAGTTCTTTGAGAGCATACCGGGGCCGAGGGTTACCTCTAGCATGTGACCGGTGAATTCGGCGGGAGCGCCCACCTTAAGTCCACGTGTGCTCTCAAACACCTGCACAAACACGTCGTTACCCACTACCTTGAGCACCTCGGCCATGAGCTTATCGCCGCCGGTGGTGATGTAGCAGATTTCATTTTGTGCCACGGGACCGTCTACTGTCAGCGTTACCAAGTTCTGGACAACGCCTTTCACTTTACCTGTTGTAGCCATATATCTGTTTTATTTCTTATTATTTATAGTAAACTCTTGAGGTACCTTCACCTCTTCCTTGAGCTGGCGTATCATGCCACGCAGCATCTCGCCACCTGCCTCGGCATCGAGGGTAATCCAACGCTCGATAATCTGTATCTTCACAAGGAAAGCAAAGAGCTTCTCCACGGTGAAGTAGTCGAAGAAGGAGTTCTCCTCCATCCACTCCCACTTGAGCACGTCGAGCTTGCGCTCACGCTCTACGAGATTATCGATTTCGCTGATGCGCATCACCTCCTCGAAGCCATCCATCACACCGGTGAGACCAAAGTCACGGCTATTTGAAGTACGCAAGGCCTTGGCTACCTCGTTGTCGCCCACGATGAGGGGTTTCACATCGAGATTGTAGCGGCGTGCGGTGATAGCGGTAAGGAAGTTGTTGAGGTCGAGGTTGAATGCAAACCAACGCTCTACGAACGCATTACCCTGACTCATGGCGTGAGCATAGTAGAGCTGAGCCAAGCGGTCCTCAGGGAAGATGCCCTCAGCGGCGCTCTCCTCGCTCTCCATCTGCTGCACGAAGTCGTACATATAGCGCGGATAGTTGCGGTCGGGAGCCTCCTCGGCACGAGCAGCCTCGATGATAGCCAATAGCTCGTCGCTCGTATAGAGTCCGCCCTCGGCAATAGCAGCCTCCTTATCCTTTAATAATGGGAGCAGGTTGGCATTGTCGTAGTTCAGATAGATGAGGTCGAGCAAAGCGCGGTCATCGTCAGCCAAATCGGGATAGTACAGCTCGCGGAACTCACGTACGGTGGTCCCCAACTTGCTATCATCGAGCGACAGCTCCGGCAACCCGGCAATGAGATAATAATAGTTCTGTTTCATAATATTTATATCCCCCCCACTGCCCTTGCGGGCATCTCTCCTCTAAGGGGAGAAGGCTTCGCGATGTCTGCAAAGCCCCTCCATAGAGGGAGGGGGTGGGGTGGGTCCCCTTTTTAGAACAACATCTCTACCAACTCAGGACGGAGGAACGACTGGAAGAAGTTTACAAACTCCTCCTCGCCAAAGTTCACCTTGTACGAGCCATCAGCGGGCTGTATGGTGAAGAGCGCCTTCTGTCCGTTAACCTCTTCGATGGTCACACCCTTGTCGAGCAATGCTTTTGCCTTAGCAGCAAAGTACTTCTTGAGGGTCTCGCCATCAGCAGCAGAGATTACGATAGGCTCGTCGGCCACCCACTTCTCGGCGAGTGTCACTACAAACTTGCCCATCACCTCCTTATCGGCGGTAAGCTCCTTCACGGCATTGCCCACCACCTTGTCAGATACCAATGTAGCTACCTCGCTCTTGAGCGCGTTCACTGCCTGGCCTGCAAAGAGGCGAAGCTCCGACTTAGTGTTTTCCATCAACTCAGCAGCCGACTTCTGAGCAGCAGCAACGAGAGCCTCAGCCTCCTTGCGTGCAGCCTCTACAAT
>JAZRMG010000140.1:0-23932 GCA_045647345.1 Bacteroidaceae bacterium
TGAAGTACTCCATAGAGATGTACTGCCAGAAGTCGCGGTTCATATCAATCATGTTGGTATTGATGCGCTTAAGGGCATCGAAGATACCAGCCAAGAAGTCATAGTTTGAAATCTGTGTGGTGTACTGCTCGCGCTCGAGGCCGAGGTACTCGCTCACGAAGCGGTTACCTACTGCCTTCCAGTCGTGCTGAGGGTATGCCACATGGTGAGCATTGTAGTTACCTGTAGCACCACCAAACTTAGCAGTCAAGGGACAAGCCTTGAGCACAGCCAACTGCTGCTCCAAGCGGTAGGCAAATACGCGCACCTCCTTACCCAAACGTGTGGGTGAAGCGGGCTGGCCGTGTGTCTTGGAGAGCATGGGGATAGCATCCCACTCGTCGGCATAAGCATTGAGCTGAGCGATGAGCTGCTCGATAAGGGGGTAGTATACATCTACCAATGCCTCCTTTACAGAGAGGGGCACTGAGGTGTTGTTGATGTCTTGTGAGGTGAGGCCGAAGTGTACGAACTCCTTGAAGGGGATGAGGGCAGGCTCCTTGTCGAACTGCTCCTTGATGAAGTACTCCACTGCCTTCACGTCGTGGTTGGTCACGCTCTCAATCTCCTTCACGCGGGCTGCATCAGCTTCTGAGAAGTTCTGGTAGATGCCACGCAAGTAGGGGAACAAGGCCTTGTCAACACCCTGCAACTGGGGCAAGGGAAGCTCGCAAAGCATGATGAAATACTCGATTTCCACACGTACGCGATAACGGATGAGCGCATACTCAGAGAAATACTCGGCTAACTGTGCGGTCTTGCTTCTGTAGCGACCGTCGATGGGCGAAACTGCCGTAAGAATATCCAAATTCATATTGTGTTGAAAATGATAGTTATTCCATGTGTTTTTTGTGCATACAAAAAGGCGTCGCATCACTGCACACCGATTTGAGTTTGCAAAGTTACGCTTTTTTATCGATATAACGTGCATGAAATGAGGAAAGTTTATGCATATCTGCAAAACCCTATCATAAATGCAAAGCAGATATATCAGAAAGGAACCATCATTCGATAGGTTCTCATTTCCAATATATCTGCTTTGCTGCAAATAGATATGATTATGCCTCTCCCTTGAAGTCGCTCAAGCGAGGTACATAAGTCCCTTTGCCTTGTTCGGGCATGCGTATGGGGCCAAAGGTGCTCTCATACTTCCTGAGATTGTCCTGTAGGGCATGCATCAGACGCATGGCATGCTCGGGAGTGAGGATAACTCGTGATTTGACTTGTGCCTTGGGCAAGCCTGGGAGTACACGGATGAGATCTAAAATAAATTCTGATGATGAGTGTGAGATGATAGCCAAATTGCAGTAAGTGCCTTGAGCCACATCTTCCTTCAACTCTATCTGTAGCTGATTTTCGGGATTCTTTTCCATATATGATTGTTTATTAAAGGTTGTTATTTATAATGTCGCCAGTTCCCTTCGTTTCCCCTCCAGATCGGTAAGTTCTTGTTTCGAACGGGCATAGGTGGGTAGCGCACTGAGCGTATCGATAAGGTCATCGTTGAAAAGGTCGTCGCCTTCTAATACAAAGGAGTGAATGGTTCGCTTGGCTGCAATGTTGGGGCCGCCATAATATTTGGTTATCATCTCTTTGTCTTTGGCTTCCTGTTGCTGGCGTTTAGCAACCTCTTCGGGAGATTCCTCGCGCTTTTCTATGGGAGTGTTGTTTACCTCAATGGTTGTGTTCATGCCAGGGATATTGCTCACGCCAAAGCCTGTGGCAAGAATGGTGATCTTTACATCCTCGTCAAGTGTTTCGTCAGTAGCCAACCCCCAGATGACTTCGATGTCCTTGCTTAGGAAACGATCGGTGAATCGACTGATTTCCTCCATCTCCTCTACCATAAGCGGATGTTTGGGGCTATCGTAGATGTTAAAGAGAATCTTCTTCGAGTTATAGATGTCATTGTCATTGAGCAATGGTGAATGGAGAGCATTTTCGATAGCTACTGCCAAACGATTCTCACCTCTGCCCAAGCCATAACTCATGATGGCTACGCCACCATTGCGAAGCACCTTACTCACATCGCGAAAATCGAGATTTATGGTGCCTTCTATGGTGATAATCTCAGAAATACTTTTCACAGCAACAGTCAAGGTGTCGTCTACACGATGGAAAGCATCGGTGATGTTGCAGTTCTGGTATATATCGAAGATTCGCTCATTGTTGATGACAAGCAGTGCGTCCACATGTTTCGATATGGCATCGACACCCTTGAGCGCCTGCACAATCTTGGGGCGCAACTCAAACTTGAAGGGGATGGTGACTACACCCACGGTGAGCACTCCAGACTCCTTGGCCACGCGTGCCACTACAGGAGCCGCTCCAGTACCCGTTCCGCCACCCATGCCGGCAGTGATGAATACCATTTCAGTGCCATCTTGGAACTGCTGGCGTATGTCTTCAATATTCTCCTCTGCAGCTTGTCGTGCCACTTCTGGGTCATTGCCCGCACCGAGTCCTTTGGTCGTGTTACGGCCGATCTGTAGTTTCACGGGTATTTCCGATTTGGCAAGCGCCTGATTATCGGTATTGCACAAGACGAATGATACATCCTGTATGCCCGTACGGTACATGTTCTTTACAGCATTACCACCACCGCCGCCCACACCTATTACCTTGATGATTTTCTGCTCCTCGGTGGGTAGGTCGAAGGGCATTATATCGTTATCGTTCATAATGCTATAGTTGTTTTATTTGTTATCGTCTTTATCTTCGTCGGCAAGGAAGTCGCCCACCTTGTTCTCGAAATCATCCGTCAATGTCTTTATTCGCTTCATAAAGCCAGATAGGATACCCTTCGGCTTCTCTTTCCTCTCTTGCGCCTTCTTGACTGCCTCTTCGCGTTTGCGCTGTTTCTCTTCTTCACGTTTGCGGTCGATATCTGCCTGTGCGCTCTCTCCTTCATCGTTGAAGAGATTTCCGGTGACCGCTTTGCCTTCATCTTCAGGCTTTATCTCCTGTATATACTTTATGCAGCAAGCCTCTTCGCCATTCATTAGCAAGCCGATGAGTACGCCCTGTGTCCCGCTGTCTGGGCAACTGGCGGTATGCCACTCCACTTGCGGTATGGTTGTTCGTGCCAAACGCGCCTTGCTGGTCTGTGGTTTCTGTGCCAGGGCACCCTCTATGCCTTTAAGGTTGATGCCTCCACCACAACATACGACACCGGCATGTAGTTTATCGGCATATCCTGATATCTCTATCTGGTGACACACGTTGGCCAATATCTCTTCGAAACGTGCTTCGATGACTTCGTGTACTTGTCGCAACTCTACCGAGCGATCTTCGCCGAGTTGTACGCGTTCGTCGGCAGCCTCGGGAGGTGTCAGACCATACTCACGCTTTAGTCGCTCCGCTTCCTGCTCATCAAGCTTCAGCGAGCAGAGATCACGTGTGATATTCTGTCCACCCAAAGGAATCACAATAAGGTAACGCAAGCATCCTCCTTTATATATAGATATCGTGGTGGTGTCTGCTCCAAAATCTATCAATGCGCATCCTTGGCGACGCTCATTTTCTGTAAGCAGCACATCTGCCGCTACGAGTGGAGCTATAGAGTCATCGGCAATGTTGACTTTGGCAATCTCGAAGCTTTTTTTCGTATTGTCCATCATCGAGGTGCGAGCGAGTACATTGAGGTAGTTCCCTTCGATATGTGTGCAGTTAACGCCTACGGGATCGCTCAACAGGTTATTGCCAATTTTGTATTCTTGCGAAACCATAATCAGAATATTGTGTCCTGGGTACCTCATGGAAGCATTGGTCTCCTCCATGTCTGTGATGATAGCATCAGAAACACGAGTCTCCTCTTCAAAGGTACGCTCCACGCTGTTTAACTCAGAGTGCAGTGTATATCCACCTACGCCTACATATACTTGCTCAATGGTCTGTCCATTGAGTTCCGGTTCCAACCTGTTTATCAAGTCAGAGAGGCATTGCGCTGTCTTATCTATATTATATACCACGCCGCGGCGTACAAATCCTGCCACAGGCTCTTCGGCATACGCCAATACCTGTAGACTGCCGTCAGTGCGCTTGCGTCCCACAGCACCGGCAATCTTCGACGAGCCCAACTCGATTGCTACAATCAGATCATTTGTTGCCATATATTGCATGTTGTTTTGTTGTCGTTACGTATACTCCTCCTAATTAACTGCAAAGATAATGCAAGGCAAGAGAAATGCCAAATTTATTTAATCTCAGTTTCTAAATTTATCCCATAGTAAAGAGGCGCATAACAAACCCATTCTATCATTGTTTATTTATTTACTTTATCGTATTTATGATTAGATGTTGTACTTGCCTGATATTATTTGCTTGCTTATACGTGTCTTTGAAGTAGACTTCCAAGATACTTGCACTCGCTTGGAGAAATACTCCAACGAGTTTGGCTTTTTTTGCTCGTTTGTTCGTATCTTTGCGGTTAACCGCGAAGATACTTTCTCTCGCTATGAAAAATATCCAAGCAAGCTTGATATTTCTCGCTCGTTTGTTCGTATCTTTGTCCGAAAAATGAATAATTAGATAACTTATGAAACGTGTGTTTTTACTGATTACGCTCATGGCTTGTACTATTGCAGGCTTCTCGCAGAACAATGCTGCTGATATGGAACAGGTGCGCAAACTGGTGCTCGCACATAGTGCCATTGCCAACCTCTATGTAGATGATGTGGATGAAGCTAAGATTGTAGAAGCAAGCATCAGAGCTATGCTTAAGGAGTTGGATCCGCATTCGACCTATCTCACGGCTAAAGAGGTGGAGAAGATGAATGAGCCATTGCAGGGAAACTTCGAAGGTATTGGTGTGCAGTTCAATATGGCCGACGATACGCTTTTTGTTATCCAGACAGTGAGCAAGGGACCGTCGGAGAAGGTGGGCATTTTGCCGGGCGATCGCATTGTTACTGTTAATGATACTGCCATTGCCGGTGTCAAGATGGAGCGTGAGGAGATCATGAAGCGTCTGCGTGGCCCTAAGGGTTCGGTAGTGCAACTTGGTGTTGTGCGACGTGGATATGATGAGCACTTGATGTTCCGTGTTACGCGCGACAAGATACCCGTACATACACTTGATGCAGCCTATATGATAGCGCCCAAGGTAGGGTACATTAAGATTAGTAGTTTCGGTGCTACTACGCACGAGGAGTTTAGCGAGGCCCTCGTAAAACTCAAGAAGGAGAAAATGCAACACCTCATCCTTGACTTGCAAGGTAATGGCGGCGGTTATCTGAAGGCGGCCGTTGACATGGCCAATGATTTCCTTCAAGAAGGACAGCAGATTGTGTATACCGAGGGAGTCAAATCGCCACGTTCGGAGTTCAATGCCATGGGCAAGGGACAGTTTCAGGAGGGACGTCTAGTGGTACTTATCGATGAGTATTCAGCTTCTGCATCCGAGATTGTGACGGGGGCTGTACAAGATTGGGACAGAGGCATCGTCGTAGGGCGTCGCTCGTTTGGCAAGGGACTCGTGCAGCGTCCTGTACCCATGCCCGACGGCTCCATGATACGTCTGACCATAGCTCGATACTATACCCCTTCAGGACGTTGTATACAGAAGCCATACGGCGAGGATGTGGATTATCGCAAGGACCTTGTTGATCGTTTCAATAAGGGCGAATTGATGCATGCTGATAGCATACACTTCCCTGATTCGCTGAAATTTCAGACACGTATGATGGGGCGCACGGTCTATGGGGGTGGAGGTATCATGCCTGATTATTTTGTGCCGCTCGATACGATGAGTTATACCAAATATCATCGTGAACTTACCGCTAAAGGTGTTATAGTCAATACCAATCTTATTGTTATTGACCGCTATCGCAAGGACTACGAGAAGCGTTTCCCCGATTTCAAAACCTATGTGAAGAAATTCGAGATTGACGAAACCATCCTTTCCATCCTTCTTGCTGAGGCCGAGAAGGCTGGCGTGCAGTATTCCGAGGAGTTGTATCAGGCTTCACTGCCTCTTATCAAGGTACAGCTAAAGGCGCTCATAGCTCGCGATTTATGGGATATGAGCCAGTTCTACGAACTATATAATCCGACCGATGAAACGGTAATGAAGGGTTTGGAACTTATACAAGGCAAGGATTTTGGGATAAGCCGCAGGTAGTCAGTATTGAAGGGATATATGAGAAGGGGGATCGAAGCGGCCATACAGGCCGAGGCTCTGCGCTTGGGCTTCTCTGCTTGCGGTTTTGCCAAGGCCGAGCCGGTGAGCGATGAAATGGCCCAAAAATTGGACCATTGGGTCGACATGGGCTACCATGCCGACATGGGCTATATGGAACGTAATCGCCACCTACGCCTCGACCCCACACAGCTTGTTCCCGGCTGCCGCACACTCATTGTGGTGGCACTCAACTACTATCCTCAACAGCCACTCCCCAACGATGGCTACCAAATCGCCTACTACGCCTATGGAGCCGACTATCACCGTGTGGTGAAAGATAAACTGCACCTGCTGCTCACTTACATCAAGACATTGGTGCCTGAGGTGCAGGGACGTGCTTTCTGCGATACGGCGCCACTGCTCGAACGCTACTGGGCCGTGAAGGCTGGCCTGGGCTTTATCGGGCGCAACCGCACACTCATCATCCCCGACAGGGGCAGTTATTTCTTCTTGGGGGTATTGGCAGTAGACACTGAGTTGCAAGCATCGACCTATGACGGACCTCGCTCCTGTGGCAATTGCAAACGCTGCTTCATGGCTTGTCCCACGGGTGCCTTGACAGAAGATGGCATCGACTGCCGCCGTTGTCTGTCGTATCTGACCATTGAGCACCGAGGCGAAATCCCCGATGAATACGGCAAAAAAATGGGAAATCGCATCTACGGCTGCGATACATGCCAACGGGTATGTCCCCACAACCGCTATGCCGAGCCTACAGCTGAGGCGGCTTTTGCCCTGCCCGCCGAAGTGGCTTCACTCACTCGTGAGGCATGGCTGCAGCTGACCCCAGAGCAATACCGCACACTATTCAAGCACAGCGCCATCGAACGTGCCGGATATGAGGGGCTGATGCGCAATATCAATATCAAGAGCAAAGAATGCGGGTCAAATAAGCAGTGAAAGGAATTCCTCTGCGGTGAGGCGGTCAAAATAAAGCGATATGTCAGTTTGGGCAATGCACGCTCGTAGTGCATCACGCTCGTAGCGCACATCCTGCAACAGTGATTCAATGTCCGATGTGGGCAGATTGCCCATAAAATCGCCACAGATGTGACATCGGGCGATGAGGCCTTCGGTGATATCCAAGTGTGCCTCTATGCTGCCGCAGGCGAAACGGGCAGTGCGAGCCAGTGCGGTGTGGGGAGAACGGCCGTAGACCCACTCGTAGGTGGCAAACTTGTGGTTGCGCATATAAGCTATAGTAGCCAGTTGCTCATCGGAGAGTGGATATTCCTTGTCCTCATAGTTGCGCGAAAGGTGACGTTCCAACTGATGACGGAAGTCGTTGATATCGAACACTTGAGGTAGGTGTTGGCGCAGGTTGGTCACACGGCTGCGCACCGATGCGATACCCTTGGATGTCAGTTTCTCTGCCGAGGGAGTGAGGGCTGCAGTCAGGCGATCGAGGTCGACGTCGTACATCAGTGTGCCGTGCACCATGAGGCGGTCTTTGTAGACCCGCTTGGCATAGCCCGATACCTTGCGCCCACCCACCAGAATGTCGTTTCGCCCCGAGAGCTCGGCATCGACACCCAGCGCCTGCAGGGCACGTAGCATGTGGCGTGCATATTCGGGGTAGTCGCGCTCGAGGTCAGCACTGCGACCCACAATGGTGTAGTTGAGGTTGCCCAGATCGTGGTAGACAGCCCCTCCGCCTGTGACACGTCGGGCAAGCGTGATGCCATGCTGACGCAGATAATCGCTGTTGACCTCTGAATAGACATTTTGATTGAGCCCGATGATTACTGCCGGACTGTTCTGCCACAAGAAGAAGAGGGGCTCGTCGAGCGGAAGTTGCTCCAAGGCATACTCATCGAAAGCCATATTGTAGAGTGGATCGGTGTTGTCGTTGCGGAGGTAGCGCATATAAAAGAGTGTGTTTTTCAAGTTTCCCGCAAATGTACAAAAAAATATGGCAATGAGGCTTGAGAGTCGGATAAAATATGTATCTTCGTAGCACAATTCGACACTTATTTAAAAATATATTACTGATGAAGAAAACATTTATCCTCGCTGCCCTTTCGGCGATAGCCCTCGGTAGCACAGCACAGAACATCAATCCGCAGATGCTGGAGAAGTTCAAGAACGAGAATGCGATGACCGCCACCGACCGCGCCATCCATAATGCCATGGCTGCCAACGACGTGAATAAATTGGCCGTGAACCAGGCCAACCAGACAGAGATGGACACCTATTTTACCTATAGTGTGCCCTCGCGTGGTATTACCGATCAGCAATCATCGGGTCGCTGCTGGCTCTTTACCGGTCTCAATGTGATGCGTAGTAAGGTCATCAACGAGCACAACCTGCCTGATCTTACTTTCTCACATGTGTACAACTTCTTCTACGACCAGTTGGAGAAGTCAAACCTCTTCCTTCAGGCTATCATCGACACCGGTGACAAACCCATGGAAGACAAGACTGTGGAGTGGCTCTTCAAGAACCCCCTGAGCGATGGTGGCACCTTCACCGGTGTGGCCGACCTCGTGGCCAAGTACGGCATTGTGCCCGCTGGTGTGATGCCCGAGACTTATGCCAGCAACAACACCGCCCGCTTTACCTCGCTTATCAAGCGCAAGCTGCGTGAGGATGGTCTCATCCTACGCGACAAAATGGCTGCCGGTGTCAAGGGTAAGGAGCTGCAAGCACTCAAGAGTGATATGTTGAGCGAGGTGTACGGTATCCTCGTGCTTGGCTTTGGCGAGCCCGTCACCACTTTCAAGTGGGCACCTAAGGATGCACAGGGCAAGTATATGTGGGACCCCAAGGAATATACCCCCCAGTCGTTTTATGCCGAATTCATCGGTGAAGATTATCAGAACGACTATATCATGCTCATGAACGACCCCACCCGCGAATACTGGAAGACCTATGAGATACAGTACGACCGCCACACCTACGACGGACACAACTGGCTCTACCTGAACCTCCCCCTCGAGGACATCAAGCAGATGGCTATCGCCTCTATCAAGGACTCTACCATGATGTACTTCTCATGCGATGTGGGCAAGGAGCTCGACAGCAAGCGCGGCCTGCTCGACCTCGCCAACTACGACTATGAGTCGCTGCTGGGCATCAAGTTCGGTATGGACAAGGCGCAGCGTATCCGCGCTTTCGACAGCGGCTCATCGCACGCCATGACCATGATGGCCGTAGAGCTCGATGCTGAGGGCAAGCCTACCATGTGGAAGGTAGAGAACAGCTGGGGCGCTGCATCGGGCCACAAGGGTCACCTCATCATGACCGACGAGTGGTTCGACGAATACATGTTCCGCCTCGTAGTAAACAAGAAATATGCTACACCCGAAGTTTTGAAAGCCGCCAAGCAGAAACCCATACTGCTTCCCTGCTGGGATCCCATGTTCTTGGGTGAGGAGTGATTTTTTATGGAGATAAAGGGAGTTAAAAGGAGATAAAGGAAGATAAATGCCGATAGTTATTACGCGCGAACGAACATTTGGCCTTTATCTCCCAAAAGAGCGAAGCGACTAACTCCGTCTATCTCCCTTTATCTCCATAAAACTTTTAATTCTTAATTCATGAAACGCCACCTATTCACCCTGATAGCCCTGCTCGCCATAGCCGTACAGGGAATCACCGCCCAGCAGCAGAGCTATTCGGGTCATCAGCTCACCGAAGAGGGAGCCTGGTGCTGGTTTGCCGACCCTCGCGCCATCCACTACACCAGCCAGGATGGTAGTATCAATGCTTCGTATATCGGCTACATCGATGTGCATGGCAATGTGAAAGCCATGCACATCGATTACAACACCGGGCGCCAGAGCGAGGTGCTGGTACGCAGCTACTTCCAGCCCGACGATCACAACAACCCCACCTTCCTCGTCCTCCCCGACGAGCGCGTACTCATCATCTACTCACGCCACACCGATGAGCCGGCATTCTACTACCGCGTGTCGAAGTACCCCGGCGACATCACCGTGCTGGGTGAGGAGAAGTGTATCAAGACCAATCACAACACCACCTACCCGTCGCCCTTCCTCATGAGCGACGACCCCGACCACTTCTACCTCTGCTGGCGTGGCTTGGGATGGCATCCCACAATCGCTCGTCTCACCCTGCCCGATGAGAACGACGATGTGCAGATTGCCTGGGGCCCCTATCAGATGGTGCAGTCGACCGGTGCCCGTCCCTACGCCAAGTACTACAGCAATGGCAAGGACAAGCTCTATATGACCTACACCACCGGTCACCCCGACAATGAGTGGCCCAACTGGCTCTACTTCAACGTCATCAACCTCCACCCCACCAAGGGTGCCGATGGTACCGTCAGCATAGCTCCTGCACTCGAGGACATCAAGGGCAACCACCTCTCGGTAATTGCCGAGGGCAAGTTCCGTGTCAACAAGAGCGGTGAGTATAAGGAGAAATACCCCTTTACCCTCGTAGAGGCACCTGCCGACTCTCGCGACTGGGTATGGCAGATCGCTTGCGACGACGAGGGTCACCCCTGCATCGCCATGGTACGCATCGACCGCTCCAAGCAGCACCACCACTACTACTATGCCAAGTGGACAGGCGATACATGGCGCCTCACACCCCTTGCCTATGGTGGAGGCCGTTTCCATCCCTCCAACACCGAGCACTGCTATAGTGGCGGTATGGCGCTCGACCCCGACAGCCCTGGCACCGTATACCTCTCGGCCCCGGTGAAGAACGCCGCAGGAGAGAATATCTATGAGATATGGCAGTATGTGGTTGCTCCCAATGGCCAGGTGGTGATGAAAGACCAGATCACCCGCTCATCGGAGAACAACAACGTACGCCCCTTCGTGCTCCCCGGCTCGAAGGATGCCCCCATGCGTCTCTTCTGGATGCATGGCGACTATGCCTACTGGATTGTCAAGAAGGGCTACCCCACAGGTTTCCCCACCGCCATTCATGCCCACGGTACTGCACCGCAGGCCTGCGCGGCAGCCAAGCAGGCAAGGGGCAGCTTCACCCTCGACCTTGATGTCACCCTCTCCCCCGACCACTACTACGGCACCCTGCTTACCACGCAGAGCTTCAGCTATGGTCTCGACAAGGAGAGCGTGCGTCCCTACGTAGAGATTGGCGGCAAGCGCTACTACAGTACCAATGCGCTGTATACCTCAGACAACTGGGCTGCTAATTGCACCGGTACCCATGGCGACAACTGGCCCACGCCGATGGAGACTATACAGTTCACCTTTGCATACGACGGTAAGCGCTTGGTAGTATATCGCAACGGGCTGATCGACCAGGTGATAGAGAAACGTGGGCTCAAGGTATAACCGCAGACGTCGACTTTTCTACAGACTTGGAACTAAGGAACTATCAATGAGAAGATACTGGTATTATATTAGCGTTATACTGTCATGTGCACTATGCAGTTGCACCTCACCCGTCATGCGCCAATTGGAACAACTGGAGGCTCAGCTCGATGCCGCGCCCGATGCTGTGCACCTTGCGCTCGACAGCATCCCTCTCGCTACGCTCCGTGGCGAGGCGCGGGCGCTCTATGCCATCCTGCGTACACAGACCGACTATAAGTGCTATATACCCCTCACCACCGACAGCCTCATCCGCTACGCTACCACCTATTATAATAGGAGCCGTAAGAGCTATCGCGCCTCTAGGAGATAGTGGTATTACATTTGAAGGCGAAGCAGAATATTACGAATACATAGGAATACTAACTATTAAGGAGAAAGATGAGAATGGGAAAATAAAGGAAAAGGAGAAAGCATATTTTATAAAATATACTTTTGAAATAAGACTTGGAGAAATAAATACTAATACAAACACGGGGTCTTTCATCGTGAGATCTGCGGGAAATAGTAATTATTATGAAGATATCTAAATATCGATTTATTGCAGCTATATTAACCGTATTAATGTTTGTATCAATTGCCATGGCAAATGATACAAACAATTTGTTGTCATTTGCCCGACATATCAATACTTTTAGTAGCAACCACCCTCAAGAGAAGGTTTACCTCCACATGGACAACCGCAGCTACTATGTAGGCGACACCATCTGGTTCAAGGCATATGTGATGGACGCCACCACACTACACCCGACACAGACCAGTGGGGTGCTCTATGTGGAACTGCTCAATGATATAGGTGCTGAGATGGATAGAAAGAAACTGGAAATAAGGGATGGTATGTGTCATGGAGAGTTTGCTCTTGGGGCCAACTATAGATCAGGGTATTATGAACTGAGGGCATATACCCGCAATATGTTGAATTTCGGTGAAGCAGATGACATTATTGCCTTCTATGGTGAGCCATCTCAATCAATAGGGACCTTGAAGGAAGAAGAAGAGATAAGTGCCGTTACCTATAACAACCAGTCAATGGCGGTTGAAATGTCAAAGCCTAAGGTATCATCATATATTGAGGAAATTACCTACGAAGAGGATGACAGCCTGAACTATGAACGTCGGCAGGGTTACAGACGTTATATCAGAAATAAGAAAGGAGAGTGGACCTACAATTGGGTAAATCATTGTGTGTTCTCTCGTGTATTTCCTATATACAAACATCCAGAGGCAGCAGGGGAATATAATCAGGTCTTTGAAGAATATCCTTTCCACCCCGGTCTGGCGAAACCTTACAAGCAGAATCCGGAAGAGCGCCCCGACATACTGCATATATCTTATTATCCAGAGGGAGGGATGCTGGTCGATGGAGTGGAATCTGTCATTGCCATTGAGACTAAAGACCAGTGGATGCGCAAGCAGAATGTCAAAGGATATGTTGAAGATCTCGACGGTAATGTTATCACGACATTCGCCACCACTTATCGCGGTAGGGGGACATTCTCCTTACAAGCAAGCCGAGAGAAACAGCATATCATATGTATCGAATATAAGGGGACGCTGTATAAATACTCATTGCCTTATATAGAACGAAAAGGGTATGGCATATCATTAACTCCGCCAATCGATGCTGATGCTGATGTCCCTATTGCAATAAAAGCTTCTCCGTACAATGATGCTGAGTTGATTGGCTGGACCCTGCAGTGTCGTGGTACACTTATCGCAAACGACACCATCTCGGTTGCTCCCGGTACGCAAAAAATGATATATATCCCGTCGTCACTGCTTAATGGTGGAGTAAACCAGTTTACATTATATAACGCTCATGGAGAGGTCTTGGCCGACCGTTTGTTTTGGGTTACTCCTCATGTTGGTATGACTAAGAAAGCCTCAATCCATTTCCCGGACAGCGTGGAACCATACGAAAGCGTGGCACTTGATATTCAAGTTGGAGGAAAAAGAAAAAGACATCAGAGTAGTTTCCTTTCCATTTCAGTGACTGACGCAGCTGATCGAATAGACAGTTACGATACCCGTAATATCTGGAGCGAATTATTGCTCTCGTCTGAACTGAAAGGGTTTATCGAAGATGTAGACTCTTACTTTTTACACGATTCCAAGCAAAAGATGGTCAATGATATAGATCTGCTGATGCTTGTGCAGGGATGGCGCTGGCGACGGTACGAGTGGCATACTATGGCAGGAAGTGAACCATATATTCCACAATATGCGCCTGAAAGGAGATTGGGCGTTGACGGGTATGTTATTGCCGAAGCGTCTGCAGTAAAAGGCCCGACATACCATGCTGGCAGTTATCCGCGAATTCCCAATATAGAAGTCAATCTGTCATTTGGGATGGAGGGTAACATGCCAATAGGTTATGTTGTCCAAAGTGATTCATTGGGAAATTTCTCAATGGAACTTGAGCAGCCCGTTTTCGGCAGAATACCCCTGACAATCGTACTCTTGGACACCGAAAACGTATTGGATCGGTCTGGCAGCAGATTGTGGAATAGTCAGGTTGTTCTTAACCGTTCGTTCCATCCACAACCCCAATCAATAGGATATTATGAAACTGCAGCGGAGGTGCTCCCAGTAGGAATGGATACGCTACCTCTTACGATGCCTCGAACCATACTCCATGAATCCACTTCGGAAAGAGGCGTTTTTATGGAACGTCCGGATTTAGTTGTTGATTATGAGCAAGAATGGAATTGGCTTATCGACCGGGGAATCCCCTCTACAAATTATCGGATAAACGATTGGAAACCTCAATACCATCAGCACCATTATTGGAATTATCCATACCTGAGCTATTCGCTTCGTAGAATGAACAATTCATTTTTCGCTGTGATAGAACGAGATTCTTTTTATGCACAAGTTGCTACCCAATATCAGGTTCCATACAGAATGCCTAAAAAGATAAAGGTCTATTCCAACCTGTTGGGTCGAAGTTTTTCCAATTTCCTTCCTACTATGTGTCCATCCTGTTATTTGGTAGTAGAGCATTGCGATTCGGTGAACAATCCTGAACGTCCACCTTACCTGCCCAACAATGGTGTGCGGCATACCTATTTCGAAGGATATAGCCCGGAACATGAGTTCTATAACCCCGACTATTCACAAATACCTCTTCCTGAAAATGGTGACTATCGCCGCACGCTCTATTGGAATCCTGAATTGAAGACCGACCATCGAGGCCGCGCCTCCGTCTCGTTCTACAACAATGCACGAACGCAGCACCTGCACATCCGTGCCGAAGGCTTCACACGCAATGGGGAGTTCATTGTATATGATAGTGATGATGAATGATAAGATTTTTACTATGCAAAATAAGTCTATATTGCTTTTAGCCTATGTCGTTTTATCAGTATTCATACCATTGTATGTAATGAGTAATGACGACACTATTGAGCACTTAGAACAGTATGCTTTACACATCAACCGCTTCAACTCGTTATATCCTCAAGAGAAGGCCTATCTCCACATGGATAACCGCAGCTACTATGTGGGTGACACCATCTGGTTCAAGGCCTACGTGATGAATGCTGCTACCTTGCATCCTACTCAGACGAGTGGGGTGCTCTATGTGGAACTGCTCAATGAATCTGGCATAGAGATGGAGCACAAGAAACTAAAGGTCGTTAATGGCATGTGTCATGGAGATTTTGTGTTGAAAGACGAATACCGTACCGGCTACTATGAGATACGGGCCTATACGCGCAATATGCTCAACTGGGGAAACGCCGAAAGAGGAGGACAGGGATTTTCATATGCCTTGATGAGTCCCGAGGAGCGCGAAGAATACGAGAAGGTATTTGTTCATGGCAACAGCACCTTTATCCCTCCTTACAATTATTGCGCCTTCTCCCGTGTGTTCCCTGTGTTCATGAAGCCTGCCAAGCGAGGGGAGTTTAAGGAAGAGATGGAGTTCTATCCGCTGCACACCAAACTGGCTTTCCCGAAAGAGACCAATTATGAGTTCCGCGAGCCCGACGTAAAACTGTCATTCTTCCCCGAAGGCGGTTCGTTGGTTGCGGGGCTTCCCTCTATCGTCGCTTTTGAAGCCGTTGATCAGTGGGGCCGCAAGATTGAGATCTCGGGACATGTCACGCAAGGACACAGAAAACGGATATTCGACTTCTCCACCTCGGGACGTGGCAGAGGATTCTTTAGCTTCTGCCCTGAGAAAGATGAAGAATACTATGCCCATGTAGAGCACAAG
This sequence comes from Bacteroidaceae bacterium, assembly GCA_045647345.1. Classification (GTDB taxonomy): domain Bacteria; phylum Bacteroidota; class Bacteroidia; order Bacteroidales; family Bacteroidaceae; genus UBA1189. The sequence goes on from JAZRMG010000140.1 coordinate 15,752, forward strand.
GGAAAGCAATATCGTTTCCGATTGCCTGAGGCTGAAGAGCAAGGGTACGTGCTGAGCGTGAGGCCGCCGGTGGGGAAAGGCAATGCCACCTTCCGCATAGCAAGTGCTCCGGCCGTTGAGTCTGACGCCATTACGTTGGGATGGACGCTCCTCTGCCGTGGGGCGTTGATGGCGTTCGACACGCTGGACATCTGTCCTGGGAAATACGCCGATGTGTCACTCCCCTCCGCCCTGCTCCGTCCAGGTGTTAATCAGCTTACCCTCTTCAACCGTCGCGGAGAGATACTGGCCGAAAGACTTTTCTTTGCCTGTCCTCCCCGAGAACAGGCCACCTTGCACCTCGCCGAGCTCCCTGATACGGTTCGTCCCTACCTGCCGATAGAATTGAACTTCCAGACAAACAGCTCAAACGGTTACTTCACGCAGGGATGTTTCTCGCTCTCTGTTACCGATGCCGACGAACGCGGCAAATCATCCTACGACACCCGCGACATACGCAGCGAGTTGCTACTGTCGTCCGATGTGAAGGGATTTATCGAAAATGTGGATTCCTATTTCCGCCACTCCTCGGAGCGTGCAATGGCCAACGACATAGACCTGCTGATGCTCGTGCAAGGCTGGCGCCGCTACGAATGGCAGGCGATGAGCACCCTACAGACGCCACGCTATGCGGCAGAAAAAGGCCTGCTGCTCGATGGCTACGTGATATCCGATGTGGTGGTAGACAAGCCGTATGGTGATCCTGATAGCTATCTGCGTATTCCCAATCTGCAGATGACCGTCTCGATAGAGTCCCCCGAAGTCTCATTGGAAGACACCTGTTCGGTCGATTCCTTGGGTCGCTACCATTTCGAGATAGACCGCCATTTCACCGGTGAAGCGCTCATGTCGCTAATCTTGGAGGAAAAGGACAAAAGTCGCAAGAAATGGTACCGGCAGATTATCCCCTCGGACCTCAGCTTGAAGTTCAGCTATCCTGTGATAGACCGCGTGTTCTCACCATTGCCGCATCCCTATACATATTACGAGCGAAATGCGCCGGAAGATGAGTTCCTATTCCAGATAGAAGACCCTGTGGCTTGGGATATGGAAACCACTTTGGATGAGGTCAGCATCAAGAAGCGTTTCAAGGGCAAGGCAGAGATCCATTACGAGAACCCCGATATGGTGATAGACTATTTCAAGGAGTGGAATCATGTCATCGACAGAGGGTGTCCGTTGCTAAACTATTCTGATGTTTTTAACGAGAACAATTCCATATTACTGAGCTATCATTTGGGCAGAGTGAGACTGGATGCCAGTGAAGCAGACTTGCGGAAATACGACTCTTTATATATCCGCTACGCACCACGTCACTACAAGCCTTACCACATGCCCGACACGGTAAGGGTATACACCAATCTGTGCTCGCGTGAGAACCTGAGCATCAGACAGCTTGATGGCGAAACCACCTATCGTGACCGTATACGCTGCGTATTCACCTATTTCAAACGTTCCGAGAGCCCGTTTCGTGCACCCTACATGCCGAAGAATGGTGCACGCCACACCTATTATGAAGGCTACAGCCGGGTACGTGAGTTCTACAGTCCCGATTACTCAGATTGTGCTTTGCCTGACTCGGCCGACTATCGCCGCACACTTTATTGGGAACCAAACGTATGGACCGATCATTTAGGCCGCGCCTCCGTCTCGTTCTACAACAATGCACGGACGAAGCATCTACACATTCGTGCCGAAGGGTTCACCCGCAATGGCGAGTTCATCGTGTACGACAGCGAAAGGTTATAAAGTGTTTACTATGGGAAAAAGCAAGATTAGAGTTATATTATCTTTATGCAGCCTGCTGTTCACATCCTACCTGCTTGCCCAACCCCTGAGCAAGCAAGAGCAGATGAGTGCCCTGCTTGCTCAGGTAGTGTGTGCCAATACCTTCAACAACCTTTATCCACAGGAGAAGGTATACCTGCACTTTGACAACACCGCCTACTTCTCGGGTGAGACCATGCACTTCAGTGCCCACGTGGTGGATGCCACTACGGGCGACACGGCGCGGAGCAGGGTGCTCTACGTGGAGTTGCTCTCACCTACGGGTGTGGTTCTCAAGCAGCAGAAGCTGAAGGTGGAGGAGGGACGCTGCCATGGTGCCTTCGCGCTCATCGATACAGGCATCAAGGAGGCCAACGCCAAACGCGGCGTATTGGGATATCCCAGCGGATTCTACGAGGTGCGCGCCTATACCCGCACCATGCTCAACTTCGACACATACGGCTGCTTCTCCCGCGTGTTCCCCATCTATGATACTCCCGAGAAGGAGGGCGACTATGAGCATCCCGTGATGAAGAGATATATGAGGCACGAGGAGATACGCCCCGAGGCTAAGAAGCTGAAGAAACTGAACGTGGCATTCTTCCCTGAAGGAGGTCATCTGGTGATGGGCGTAGAGAACCGCATCGCCTTCAAGGCCACCGACAGTCAGGGCCGAGGTATAGCCATTGAGGGACTGGTGATAGACAGCGAGTCCGTCCCCGTGAGTCCCCAGCATCTGGGCATGGGGTACTTCACCTATACACCCAAGGAGAAGAGACACAAGGCAAGCATCCTCCTTGGAGAGAAAAACTATACCTTCCCTCTTCCCGAAGCTGAGGAGGGCGGATATGCCATCCAAGCCAATCTGAGCACGCACGACACCCTGCACGTCACCATCAACACCCTGTATCCCGACACCGCCTGCCTGCTGGCCATGACACTGATGCATGCCGGCAAGGTGGAGTATGCCGATACGCTTACCATCGGTACACCCACTATCCATAAGGCAATACCCACCCGTGAACTGCCCACCGGCGTATATCAACTATACCTGTATGATGCGGAGGGAGCAATACATGCCACCCGCATGCTCTTCTGCAACAACGGCACAGCGACAATCCCCCTCACCATCACTACAGACAAGCCGCACTACAAGCCGTTCGAGAAGGTAGAAATGCGCATCGAAGCGGCCAACGACGAAGAGCAACACCTGTCGCTCGCCGTGCGCGATGCCACGGACTATGGGACGGGATACAGCGAGGACATGCGCACCTACATGCTGCTCTCCTCGGAGCTGAAGGGCTACATCGAACGGCCCGAATACTATTTTGAGTCCGACGATGCTGCACACCGCGAAGCACTGGATCGTCTGATGATGGTGCAGGGATGGAGTCGCTACAACCTCACAAAGATGTTACAGCCCATCGCACCCGATGACATACATTATATTGAAGAGAGTTTGGTACTGGAGGGTCGTGCCCTGCACCCGCGCAGAGAAGAACCCATGGCAGGGGTGGACATAAACCTCAGACTGCGCTCCCCCGACCGCAAGCAGGTACAGGAGATTACAATAACGAGCGACGAGCATGGCTACTGGGGAGTGAACCTGCAGGACTACGAGGGACAATGGGATCTGAACATACAGACCTACCGCGAAGGCAAACCCATCGTGACTCGCTTGCGACTGGAGCGCTCCTCGGCTCCCGAGGTGACAGCCTACGATGCTGCGGCACTACTGCTGCAACACGATGTCGACACCGTTGCCTTGGCCATCACCGAAGCGGAGAAGAAGGAATGGACGCTACCCTCCGATTCCCGTCTGCTCGATGAGGTCGTCGTGAAGGGGCGCCGACGCTATGTCGATTACTGCACTTTCCAGGCTTACGATGTGGAGAAGGACAAGGAACTCATTGTGGATAAAGGAGAGTATACCTACAAGGTGGTCGATTATTTGAAGGATAAGGGTTATTACATCACTGATATGACCACCAGTGACGATACTCTGAAGCATACCGAATACCACCGTTGGCTAATGCAGCAATATACCATTGACGGATATCGCACACTTTGGAACGTCATTGATGGGGAGAAGAATCTCACGAAGCCTTCATATACTCCTGGCTATGACATAGACATCCAAGATGTAAAGAGTCTCTTTGTCTATGACAGTCCCCATGAATATATGGGCAACCCTGAAGTATTCAACGTATTGGACATATCGGATATCCTTTATGTTCAAAAGTCAAATGCTCCTTTCCCAACAGGTTTGTTTGTCGTGGAAATACACCTCTATCCCAATCGGAAGAACAATCTGTCCTCATACAAAAATACACGTCAGACCACATTCGACGGCTATTCGCCCAAGGTGGAATACTACAATCCTGAATATCCCAATGGTCCTATCGAAGGCGATAAGGATTATCGTCGTACCCTCTATTGGAATCCCGATGTGAAACTCTCCGATGGCAGAGCCGATGTGGTGTTCTATAACAACTCGTATACAAAGTACATCGATATCAGCGCTGAAGGCTTCACCCGCAATGGGGAGTTCATCGTGTACGACAACAAAAAAGACAATTAGAAGTTTGTCATTCACGAAGAACGGAAGCATTCATGGAACATATCTGTCGAAGTGTCGCCAAAGAGTCCTAATATGCAGGTTGTCAGTCTGTTGTTGGCGACACTTCTCTTGTGAGAATTACGAGGTAGCTTTAGAATCCGTTTGGATTTTATTTCGAGTTTAGTTGAGAGGGATTTTTGAGCAGATTTCCTCTCTCGGGATGCAGCAAATAGTGGTCTATTTGCAAGAACCGCGAGGGTATAGGTGCCAAAAATAACCTCAAATAAACCGGAAAGTCCACAAAAAACATATTAACGGTAAAATCCAAACAGATTCTTAGAAGGGGATTTGAAATATTTGAGATCCCCATACACGATTACGGCGGATGAAAACAACCACCGTGACAGGCGATTGGGGAGAAAAGTCAGGGGAGAAATCAAAACTGTGCAAGGCGTTTCCCTTGTTTGGGCTCATCCTTTTTAGTTGCCGATGCGCATCGGCAACGTTGCTGAAGGGCATCGGCAGCGCGGTCGATGTGCATCGGCAGCGCGAATGATGCGCATCGGCAAATAATACTGATGGATATAAATAGAAAAAATGGTGTGCGAAATCAAAGAATCGGATGGTGCATCCTTGCATGTCCCTTAAGGATGGTGTGGCGGACATTAGTAGAGATCGGTGACTATTCAACATATATCGCAATATGTTGGTAGAATTACAGAAGTGTCGCCATCATCGTGCTGATATATTGCATGATACGACGTCGTGGCGACACTTCGGCAGATAGTTCGGCAACTATCCGCTAGCTGCGAGTATGAGCATCTCCAGATGCGGGAAAGTCCTCCGTAACGACGAACAACAGCTATATTACCTCTCCAATTAGAGGAACAGCTGCAGCATCTTCCATGTCGCCACCATGTGGCAGATGTCGCCGAGGATGACGAAGACATGAAACACGGAGTGTATGTAGGGCACGCGCTTGAAGCTGTAGAGCACGGCACCCATGATATAGGCCACGCCCTTACCAATGACCCATAGCACGATGGGGAGTCCCAAACCATGTGTCGCAGTATTGACAATCTCCTCGGAAAGGGAGTAGGCTGATGCTGTTTTTAGTTGTTCATAGTGGTGTCGGAGAGGGGGAAGAAAAAACACCCCACCGTGATGTCGATGGGGTGGATGTTTTTTGTTAAAGCCTTACTCCACACGATGCTAGCCCATGGTGCGCCCCGTGCTCGCAGTTGCCATCAGGTTGAAAACGCTCGACGAAGTCGACAAGCAAGGGCGAAGCGACTTGCCTTCATGAGATTGCCTTTGGCCCCTTCGGGCGGCGAACTCCGTTTCGTGAGATCTGCGTGAAAATCAAATATTTGCGCGAGATGTGCTTCTTTATACTCGAGATGCCCTATATTTAACGCGAGTTCACGAAGCTACATATACGAAGGTGTGGCCTATAAACTGCTGTTCGGCCAGGCCGAAATGGATGAACTGCGCCAGCAGCTGTACGGCTCGGTGGCGCGGCAGGCGGCCGAGGCGGGCAAAGCGGTTGAGCGTGAGTGGCTCTTCGGCCTCGGCAAGGAGCCGCAAGATAGCTTGCTCGTGGGCAGTGAAGGGGATCAGTGTGCCATTGTCTTTGTGCTCCTCGCGCCAGAGGGCCATCTGCACGGGCGAGGCCACGATGTTCTCATCGGCAATGCGCACGAAGGCGCACAGGCTGTCGTCGTCGAGGCGGGCACGCACGGGACGCTTGTCGGCAGGCTCCACCTCGGCAATCACCACACCGCGCCCCTCTACGCGATGTACGCTCATGCGACACGCTACCGGAGGCACGCAGTAGAGTGCTGCTGCGGCCTCGACCATGTAGATCTCCTCATCGCTGCGCACACCGGCTATCTTGCCATTGTCCTTCACTCCAATGAGCAGACGGCCGCCGTCGGTATTGGCAAAGGCCGAGAGGGTGCGCGCAATCTTGCGCACATCGGAGATCTCGTACTTGAAATCCTGTTGCTGGTGTTCGCCTTGGGCGATGAGACGGTGTAGCAATTTTGTTGAGTGTTGAGTGTTTAGTGTTGAGTGTTTAGTGTATCCCGCGATGTTCGCAAAGCCCTAACTCCCCCTCTGTTTATAGAGGGGGTGTCGCAAAGCGACGGGGGCGTGACAAGCGTAGCGCGTAGGAGGGGGTGGGGTGGGTCTCTTCAATTTTCAAATGGGCGACAAGCCCATTTCCCGGGCTTTCTTCATCATATACGCGTAGGCGGCATCGTGCTCGTTGGGGATGATGCCGTCGAGGATGGCATCCTTGATGCTCATCTTGAGGGCACCCACCTCGGCACAGGGGGTGAGGCCGAAGGTGCGCATGATCTCGTCGCCGTCGACAGGGGGCTGGAAGTTGCGTATGCGGTCGCGCTCCTCGAGGTCCTTGAGCTTCACGCGCACGAGCTTGAAGTTGTCGAGGAAGCGTTGCTTGCGCATCTCGTTCTTCGAGGTGATGTCGGCCTCGCACAGTATCATCAGGTCGTCGATGTCGTCACCTGCCTCGAAGAGCAGGCGGCGCACAGCGCTGTCGGTGACCTCCTCGTCGGCAATCACGATGGGGCGCATGTGCAGGCCCACGAGCTTCTGCACATACTTCATCTTCTCGTTCATGGGCAACTTCATGTTGCGGAAGATGGTGGGTATCATCTTTTCGCCTATGAAGTTGTGGTTGTGGAAGGTCCACCCCAGGCGAGGGTCCCAGCGTTTAGTGCGGGGCTTGCCTATATCGTGCAGCAGGGCTGCCCAGCGCAACCACAGGTTGTCGGTGTGGCGGGCTATATTGTCGAGCACCTCGAGGGTGTGGTAGAAGTTGTCTTTATGCTTGCGCCCGTTTACGGCCTCCACGCCCTGCAGGGCTGCCAGCTCGGGGAAGATGAGGGGGAGCAGGCCACAGCGGTCGAGCTCCACGAAACCCTTTGAGGGTATGGGCGAAGCGATGATCTTGTTCAGCTCGTCGATGATGCGCTCCTTGGAGATGATTTTGATGCGTTCGGCATTGCGCGTGAGCGACTCGAAGGTCTCCTCCTCGATAAAGAAGTTGAGCTGTGTGGCAAAGCGTATGCAGCGCATCATGCGCAGGGGGTCGTCACTGAAGGTGACGTCGGGGTCGAGGGGCGTGCAGATGAGACGGTCCTCCATATCGAGCAACCCGTCGAAGGGGTCGGTGAGCTCACCGAAGCGCTCGGCGTTGAGGCACACGGCGAGGGCGTTGATGGTAAAGTCGCGGCGGTTCTGGTCGTCCTCCAAGGTGCCGTCCTCGACGATGGGCTTGCGTGAGTCGTGCGTGTACGACTCCTTGCGTGCCCCGACGAACTCTACCTCCATGTCGCGCCACTTGAGTTGCGCCGTACCGAAGTTGCGGAAGATATTTACATGAGCACCACGCCCCAGTCTCTTGCGCAGGGCCTCGGCGATCCTGATGCCACTACCAACAACTACCACATCGATATCCTTCGATGGGCGTTCCAGGTAGAGGTCACGCACGTAGCCGCCTACGGCATAACATTCGAGCCCCAGCTCGTCGGCCGTATCGCCAATGAGGTGAAAGAGCTTCGTATCGAACATCTTCTTCAGTTCTTCGGGTGATATATGTCGCATAATCCTTTATTTTGGGGTCAACGGACAACGGTCTACAGACTATATCTCATCAGTTGACCATCGTTTGTTATCTATTTATGCCGTCCGTTGTCATTTCAATTCGCGAAGTTACTCAAAAAAAATCGTTTTTGCCCTCTCCCACCCTCTCCTTTTCATTTTTTTCGTACTTATATACCAATATA
>JAZRMG010000141.1:0-2546 GCA_045647345.1 Bacteroidaceae bacterium
GAGGCTGTACCATTCATCATGCCATGGGCAAACACGGCTGGCCAGCAGCTCTTGGTCTTCAGGGTGATATAAGAGAATAGCGTGCCTAATACGATACACAACAAGCACATTGCCACGATACCCGTCCACGGATAGCCAGGATAGTTCATACCATAGTTATGTCCTGCCACAATGATAGGCGCGTGCCAGATACCCCAGATGAAGCCGGTGAGCAGTATGGTCGGGAGGAACTTCATGCGCTGTGCCACCTTGGGCAACAGATAGCCGCGCCAACCCCACTCCTCGCCAAAGCAGGTGACCACATTGAGCAGCGGAGCTACCATCATTAAGAGTAATTGTACAATCCAAAACACCTTCGGCGACACGGGCAGCGTAGCCATCTGCGTGAGATAGCTGTCGAGCGTAAACTCCGAGGGGAACACCATAAAGTAAAGCAGCGCACCAAGGAGCGTCAGCACGAAGGGGCCGAACCATCCGATGAGGTAGTAACGCACATTGCCCTTCAGATTGAGGTGCAACATCGAGTTCTTGAAGCCCTCACGAGTAACGAGGCGAGTGATGAGCACGCCCAAGGCAGGGAAGAACATCAGTACGGCAGTGAGGGCCGTGTTGATGAGCTGCTCCTCTTGCGAGAGTGTTGCGGCATCGCACCCAAGCACACGAGGCCAGATGAGCCCGATGGTCCATGCATAGGTGATCGCAAAGGTGATGATGAGAAACAGCCAGATGCGGCGTGTCTCGAGATTTCTTTCTTTTTCCATAATTTGTATTTTTGAATTAGTTGATATTCTTAGGACATGTCATCCTGAGCAAGGCGAAGGATCTCGCAAACGTCTCATGCTAAGTCCCAGCGCGGGATCCTTCACGTTCGTTCAGGATGACAATACTACTATTTGGCTAAAGTCAAGGATCTCGCGCTGGGACTTTGTATTTTGTAGATTAAACAGCAATCTATTACCACCCTAAACCTTCCGCTAGATCTATATAATTAGGATTATTTGATGCAATAAGACTTTCCTTCTTGCATCTTTTCCACCCCTTAAGTTCCTTCTCGCGTGCTATTGCTTCATCAATATTATTGTACTCCTCATAATAGAGCAAATCGCGACACCGATAGCGTTGTGTAAAACCTTTCACACTGCCGGACTTATGTTCATTGTACCGCCTATACAAGTCATTGGTTACACCTATATATAGAACTGAACGAACCTTATTCGACACTATATAGACCCAATATTGATGGACATTTGTCATTTTCCTCTTTTATTACATTATACTTTGCTACAATATAGATGCTTACCCAATCCGAGTATTTCTCGTGTGTGTCATCCTGAACGCAGTGAAGGATCTCGCAAACGTCTCATGCGAAGTCCCTGCGCGGGATTCTTCGTTTCACTCAGAATGACAAAGCACCTTTTCTCCCTTTCACCCCAAACAAGCACCAGCGCACAAAAGGTATCCTGCGCAGCACCTCCCACAACAGCAAAGAGCCAACAATGGTTGCGATGAGGGCAAGGGTATAGACAAGCCATACAGGCAGCGCTGTACTCTTAAGCCACAGGCAAGAGGCGGTGCAGACGGTCATGTGCACGATGTAGAGTCCATAGCTACTGCGAGTCATATACTGCGAGAAGGGCGTGGTGCAATTGTATCGGTGCTTGAAGAGCCCGAAAAGAGCCAACACCATAGACCAGCAATACATATTGCATGAGAAGCCCTGTAGCACCTCGGGCGAGGTGTAGTCAGCACCATAGTTGCACACGCAGAAGTATACACTCCATATCACAGCCAATATACCAAACGTAAGGTATCGGGCAGCCAAGTAGTCGTGTATACGCTCCGAAGAGAAGATATAATAACCCACGAGAAATACTCCGAAATAATAGATGGGGCGATAGAGGTTGAACAATCCATCAAAGGTACCTACCTCATCTATCTGCGTCTGCGCCAGAAGGCCCAACAGGAGGAAGAAGCCAAAGAGCACGAAACTTACTCCCTTGACAGAGAGTCCACCCAGCCACGCCTCTACCCTATCGGCATCGAGCACCTTGCGTACTACGAGCAACAGTAAGGAGAAGACATAGAGGTCTTGGATAAACCACAAGGGGCCCGTACCGCTAACTACGGCTATCAGGTACTTCACCACGACGGGCAAACCCTCGGGCAATACTCCACCACCCGCCTTCATATTGACTAAGCCCAGCACCCAACCGAAGAGGAGCAGACCGAGCGTAGAGGGGACGAGTAGTTTGCGTGCACGCTCTCGGCGAAACTCCTTCACCCTGCGATGCTGCAGCGCATAGCGACTCGAGGCACCGGCCAAGATGAACATCAGTGTCATAAACCAGGGATAGAGTGCCGTGCATATCACATCTTGCCATTGATGCTCGCGAAAACCGCCAATGCCGCCAAAGACTCCTTGGGCGTTGAAGTTGTAAAACACGTGGTAGATAAGCACCAGTGCTACGGTCACCCAGCGTAGGTTGTCGATAAAGTAATAGCGTGGTTTCATCATAGATAGACCCCCTCTGCCCTTTGGGCATCTC
>JAZRMG010000142.1:0-45030 GCA_045647345.1 Bacteroidaceae bacterium
TGAGAGCACGCGCTTTATGTTCCAGTGTCCCACGCAGGTGGATTATAACATGCTGGAGGACTTGATTACACAGACCCCCGAAATGGCGCCATGTCGTCTGCTCGATTGCTGGCTGGCATTGGTCACCTTCAATCTCGATAGGGAGCAGCTGGAGAAGGCAGCCACAGGAAGCCTGAAAGTGGGACTCACCTGCATGGGAGGAGAGAAGAAAATCTTATTGTATAACAAATAAATATGGAGAGAAACATTATGAGAAACAAAAGTAAAGCGCTCATCGAGCGCATGAACAGACCGAAAGGTGAACGCAGCCGACGGGGATTCCCCAAGGTGAAGGTGACGGGCAGATTCTTTCACCCCGCATTGGAAGAGTGGCTACGTCGAGTGAGTGAAACAAATATTAACCTTATAATTAACAAATAAAGACTATGAATAACAGAAAGAAGATCAAGAGAGAAGTTACCCCTATCAACGACATGCTTTACACCGCCGTGTACGGCTCATCATGGGAATGTTACCTGCTGGGCAGGTCCGCAGTAAAGAATTTGAGCAAGCTTATGGGCATGAACCTGTCGGGCCTCATCGGGGGATTCATCCACACACGTCCACTCACACCTGAAGAGCATGATGCGCTGAATCGAGCAAAGGCCAGCATTGACCACACCATATCTTGGCTGCCCGATGGCATCCGAATGCATGTCTTCGGGTTCCGTAGCGTGAGCGGATTTGAGTTCCTTGTGGAGTTGACACAGCGTTACGACCTTGCCCCTGACCAACTGATGAAGATACACATCGCCTACCTGCGCGATAGAATCCCTCTGAAGGATCTCGAGCGCATGGCCGCCGGCTTCAAAGGGATAAGTTCACCCACAGGGCAGGATAGTGATGATAAGGATGATAATGACATTAACAAAGGAGACAATGAAAATGAATAAGAACAAATTAAATCAAAAGAAAATGCAACAGGTGAATTATTCAATGAGTGATGTTTTTGTCTACTATTGTGTAGACGTAGTGATTAACTATCAAGGTCAAGGGGGCAGATTGTACCGACTGCTCTACCTGCCCTGTGCCGAGCCCGAGGGTGGCATCACCAATAAGGACAAAGCCTACCCGTATGTGGCCGAGTGTGCCTTGGATGCCCAACGCGTGGGGATTCCCTTCTGCCTTGAGGCCGACGACCAGCAGTTGCAGACCACCGGCGTGGGGGCTACCGTCAGGGTGGTATTCAACAGAGATGCGCAGGGTAAATGGGTGGCCAAGAACTTCAAGCAGAGAGTCCTATGAGCTATAAGCGATTAGTAAAGACGGTGCTCACCCTCTCAGGGGTGAGTACTGCCATCCCCCCCACACCTAACTCAAAAATGCCTCGTTTGGCGCCTCACATCACCTCAGTACTTTATTGGTGTGACAAGAGGTCGTCTGCCTCTTAAAATAACAGATTGAGTGAATGATATAACTAATGTATAACCCTTTTATTTTTGTTCGTATGCAAACAAACGTTACGATCAATTACCGTGTGCTCTCGGCCGACTACAATGTGGCGATAGAGGGCAAGCGGTATACCATCCTCGTCATGACCCTGGCCGAGACCTTGGGTCGACGACTGCCCTTCGGGGTAAAGCACACAGAGTGTATCCTCATAGAGGAGACCCTCCAGTTCTCGCCCGTGTCTGTGAGGCCGGGCACCATCATCCCCGTGGAGTTCACGCTATACAAGAGCTCTGACCCTTGGGGCGACACCTACCAGGTGAAACATGTATATAAATTTAAGGAGATAAAGGGAGATAAGATTTAGGAATTAAAGGGAGATAAAACGATGAAAGAAACAAACAGCGAAACAAACAGCGAAACAAACAGTGCAATGAAGAATCAGGCTACACAGACCATCCTCTGCGGCTTCGGCATCAATGACGGAGTGAGGGAGATGACCATGGAGGAGTATATCAAGCAGATCAAGTCGCAGTTCCATGCCACGCGCGTGGAGGCCATGCGCCGCGAAGAGAATGCCGAGCGCAGGCAGGAGCTGAAGAAGAAACAATTCTGGATCATCCCCAACGGACACATCCGCGAGGGACGACGCCCCTATGCCATAGGCTCGCAACCCAAGGCGGAGAACATCGCCTACCGCGACATACAGCTGCTCGACCTGGACAACCACACGTGGGACTCACCGGGCAATGCCTGGTGGGCTCTGCGCCAGAGACTGATAGAGAAGGGGCTGGGTGACTATCCGCTGGTGCCCATGGAGAGCGTTTCGGGAAAGGGACTGCACATCTACGTGCGCCTCACGGAGGAGATGATGCAGATGTCGCGCCGCGAGGTGATAGCGCTGTGGAGCCTTCTGCTGGGGGTGGACTTTGACCCGGCTGTCACCGACCCTGCACGACGGGCCTTCCAGAGCCACCGCCTGTACTGCCCCGACGAGGAGGTGGCACTGCTCTTCGGAGCCGAACTCACCGACAAGCAACGCGAAGCGATGGAACAGACCCCCACCAACCTCCCCCTTAAAGGAGACCCCCTCCATAGAGACTCGCAAGCTATGCTCCTTAGGGGAGATAAATCTCCCGTCGTCGCAACCAACGCTCATTTCGCGTTGGCCCCCTCTATGGGGAGGAGACAGAGTCCATCGCCAACAAACGAAGTATACATCCCGGATGGCTCTCCCCATAGAGGGGGAGATGCCCATAGGGCAGAGGGGGTCTACTGTGGGTCTATCGCCGCACGATTGGTGACCCGCCTCTGCGGCACCACCACCCCACCCGAGGGGATGAGAAACTCGACACTCTTCGAAGCAGCCAAGCAGCTGGCCTACCTCGACGGGACCAGCGAGGAGGACATCACCCGCGCTTTCGGCGAACTGGACTGGCTGGGACTGCCCGAGAGCGAAGCACGCGGATGCATACACCGGGCCTTGGCACGCGAGAAGTCGTGGAAATACATACTACCGCCCACACTGACCCAAGCGATGGCAGACGGGCACATGGACGGGGACAGCCTGCCCGAGGAGGGGACAGCATCAGCGGCATCGGACAACGGGGCAGCAGACACCACGCTGCACCAGGGACACAACTTCCCGACCACGGCCCTGACCTTCCCCCACGACCACCTGCCACCGCTCATCGCCCACATCGTGAGCCGCGTGCCCGAGAATGCCCGCGCCAGTGCGGCACAGGCACTCTTCGCTCCGCTGGGAAGCTACGTGAGCCACTCGTGCATCATGCGCGACCTCACCAACCTGCCACGCCACATGCAGTTTACCGAGATCGTAGGAGGCGACACCTCTTCGGGCAAGGGATACCTGCCACGCCTGTGCGAAGCCATCATGGCACGACGCATCGAACATGACCGACAGGCCTATCAGGCACTCGACAACTGGAAGAGCCAATGCCAGCAGCTGGCCAAGGGGGAACAACGCCCGCCCAAACCCTGCACACCGACCTACTACCTGAAGACCAACATCACACAGGCGGCTCTCATAGAGAAGATGAAGCTGCTCGAAGAGGTGGGCGGAAGGGCGCTCATGGTGGCACCCGAAATCGTGGACCTCAAATACTGCCAGAGCGCCACAGGAGGAAGCGCCGCACACCAGCTGCTGCTCGCCGCACACGACACACCATCGCAGTGGGGAGCCGACCGCGCAGGGGTGGAGTCGATATCGGCCAGCACCACGCTCTCGCTCAACATCGCCGCCAGCGCCACACCACACGGACTGGCCACCTTCATGAAGGGAGGCGCCGAGAACGGAACCATCAACCGCTGCTCGGTGAGCATAGTGCCCTCGACACACGAACTGCCACGATACAGCGACTTCGACACCGAATGGCACACCACACTGGACAGATGGATCGACAACATAGAACAGGCCACGGGAGAGATACACTGCGAAGAGGCCGACCTCGTGATCGAGGACCTCAGACAATGGTACAACACGACACCAGAGATCGCCAACCGACCCGTGCTCTACGCCATCTGCCACCGACAGATACTCATCACCAAGCAGCGGGCCTACCTGCTATACATAGCCGAAGGCAACCACTGGACCGACGAGATGGAGACCTTCGTCAGATGGTCGTTCCACTACCAGCTGGAAAGCCTCTACAGGCTGTTCACGGCCGACATACTCACCTATGAGAACACGCAGAGCAAACCCCTGGGACAAAGCCTGGCTCCCGTAGGCGGCAAGCGATGCGAACTGCTGGACCTGCCCCACCGCATCGGGAAGGAGGACCTCATCGCCCTGCGCCAAAGCCGAGGAGCCAAGCACAACCTCGACGCACTGGCCAAGGAGCAGCTGCGCACATGGAGACGAAGAGGATTCATCGCACCCGAAGAGGACGGCCGCTATGCCAAGACCGAACTGTGGTATGTGAAGCACCCCGAAGACAAACCGAACACTGAGGAGTGAACACCCCCATGGGCAACCCCGGGCAACGTGGGCAAAGGAATGGGCGATGACAAGGAAAATCAGGGAACAAACACCGCAAATATTGCAAAAAAAAGTTAAAATATGCACAAACATAATTTATCAGTGCAAGAAGGTGGGGTCATATTTTGCACTCTCGCATAGTGTTAGTAACTTTGCCGCCGTAAAAGTACAAACATACGGATTCGGTAAAAAAACAGAACCATACCCTTAAATTGTAAACGACCGATCATAAAAACCGTAACAAAACCGAAAAAGACTATGGCAAAAGACATTATCTTACGCATCGAAGACAGTATCAAGAAGAATTGGGACCGCGATGCGCTGACCGACTACAAAGGTTGCACCCTGCAGTACAAAGACGTGGCTCGCCGCATCGAGAAGTTGCACATCATGTTCCGTGAGGTGGGCATCGTGCCGGGCGACAAGATCTCGCTCTGCGGACGCAACAGTTCGAACTGGGGCGTAGCCTTCCTTGCTACCCTGACCTATGGTGCCGTGCCCGTGCCCATCCTGCACGAGTTCAAGGCCGACAACGTGCATAACATCATCAACCACTCTGACTCTAAGCTGGCCTTCATCGGCGAAAACAACTGGGAAAACCTCAACGAGGACGAGATACCCAACGTGCTGGGCGTCATCAGCCTGGAGAACTACGACCTGCGCATCAGCCGCGACGAGCGGTTGTCCTATGCCCGCGAGCACCTCAATGAGCTCTTCGGCAAGAAGTTCCCCAACCGTTTCGAGAAGGAGATGGTGAGCTACTACCACAACAACCAGCCCGACGACCTGGCCATCATCAACTACACCAGCGGCTCAACGGGCTTCTCAAAGGGTGTGATGATACCCTACCGCGCGGTGACCAACAACATGGAGTTTGGCAACCAGGTGCTCAACCTCAAGGCCGGCATGACCATCGTGTCTATGCTACCCATGGCCCACATGTATGGCATGGCCTTCGAGTTCCTCTACGAGCTCACCATAGGTATGCACATCTACTTCCTCACCCGAATACCCTCACCGAAGATCATCTTCCAGGCATTGAACGAAATCAAGCCTTCGGTAATCGTGGCCGTGCCCCTCATTATCGAGAAGATCATCAAGAAGAACGTCATCCCCAAGCTCGAAACCCCGAGCATGAAGCTCCTGCTCAAGGTGCCCCTCGTGAATGAGGCCATCCTCGCCAAGGTGCGCGAGACCATGATCAGCTCGTTCGGCGGCAACTTCTACGAAGTGATTGTGGGTGGCGCAGCCTTCAACCAGGAGGTAGAGACCTTGCTCCACCAGCTCAAGTTCCCCTATACCGTAGGATACGGAGCCACCGAGTGTGCCCCCATCATCTGCTACGAAGACTGGAAGAAGTTCGTGCCCGGCTCGTGCGGAAAGGCAGCCTATGGCATGGAGGTACGCATCAACTCTGAAGACCCCGCCAACATCGCCGGCGAAATCCTCGTGAAGGGTCCCAACGTGATGCTCGGATACTACAAGAACGAGGAGGCTACGGCCGAGACTATCGATGCCGACGGATGGTACCACACCGGTGACCTCGGCGTGATGGACAAAGAGGGCAACGTATTCATCAAGGGACGCTCAAAGAACATGCTCCTCGGCCCCTCAGGACAGAACATCTACCCCGAGGAGATAGAGGACCAGCTCAACAGCCTCCCCTACGTGGCCGAGTCGCTCGTCGTACACCGCGACGGCAAGCTCGTGGCACTCATCGTCCCCGACTACGACACCGCCTTCAAGGAGGGCAAGAGCGTACAGGAAGTAGCTGCACAGATGGACGAGAACCGCGTGGAGCTCAACAAGAACCTGGCTGCCTACTGCCAGATATCCTCTGTACAGATCCAGAGCGAGGAGTTTGAGAAGACTCCGAAGAAGAGCATCAAGCGCTACCTGTATCAGTAAGAAGAAGCTAAAACAGATCGCTATACAGAAGAGGGATGTCGGCAACGATACTCCCTCTTTTTTTCGTTCGGCCCAGCAACAGCAAAAGTTAAGCAAGCATACTATTGCAAGGTTCGAATAAAGTGCGTACTTTTGTGGACCGACAATGACTACACGAGTGGTAATAAAGATCATACGCTACATCGCCCTGCTGCTGTTACCAGCCTGCATCTACGGACAGCAGCCACAGCGGCTCACCCTGCTCTTCGTGGGCGACCTCATGCAACACCAGGCACAGATCGACGCTGCACGCAGGAGCGACGGCACGTATGACTACAGCCACTGCTTCGGACTGGTGAAGGAGCACATATCCCGTGCCGACCTTGCCATAGGCAACCTGGAGGTGACACTGGGCGGAGAGCCCTATCGCGGCTATCCGCAGTTCAGCGCCCCCGACGAATACCTCACGGCACTGAAGGAGGCAGGATTCGACATACTGGCTACGGCCAACAACCACAGCCTCGACCGCCACCGACGCGGACTGGAACGCACACTGACACTCATCGACAGTGCCCAACTGATGGCCGTGGGCACCTACCGCAACAGCGAGGACCGCGACAAGCGATACCCCCTCATCGTGGAGAAGAACGGACTGCGCATAGCGCTGCTCTGTGCCACCTACGGCACCAACGGCATCGCCGCCACGGCACCCAACATCGTGAACAGCCTCGACCGCGACGAGCTGGCCGCCGACATACGCCGCGCACGTGCCCTGCATCCCGATGCCATCATAGCCCTCGTACACTGGGGCGACGAGTATCAGCGCTACCCCAACGCCCGGCAGCGCGACCTCGCCCGCTGGCTCATCGATGAGGGAGTAGACCACGTCATCGGCAGCCATCCCCATGTGGTGCAGCCGATAGAGCTGGTAGCGAGCAACGAATATCCTACCCGTCACGCTGTGGTGTACTCGTTGGGCAACTACGTATCAAACATGAGCATCGCCCATGGCGACGTGGGACTGGCCGTAGAGCTCACCCTGGAGAAGATAGGCCCCACCACCCGACTGCACACACTGGACCACCACCTGGTATGGACCGAGCGTGCCGCGCTGAGCCGGAGAGGCGACTTCCGCATCATCCCAGCCGACACCATACCCGCCTACCTCACACCCGACGCCCGACAGCGCATGCTACATGCCATAGCGGCCGAGGAGGAACTGCTCGCACGATGAGAACCACAGAGCGACGAGTAGGCGACATACATGATCGATGTGTACTGAGAGTGAAAAACACGCAAAAAGAGCAAATCAATCGGTAATTCACCATCCACTATCCGTGATTATTTGTAACTTTGCAGACTTTTAGACGGAATGCATAAATTTAGATACAAATACCTACACATAACCCTCTTGCTCGTACTGTGTATAGGCCACACGCCCGCAGCGCGTGCCCTCACACGTATCTATGGCACAGTGACCGACTCGGCCACCCACGAGGCCATGCCCTACGTATCGGTGTATCTGCAAAACACCACCAACGGATGCCAGACCGACAAGGAGGGACACTTCTCGTTTCTCGTCCCCGAGACACAGGGCACGCTCGTGATATCCTCGGTGGGATATACCGAAAAGCGCATCGCCATAGGCACACGCACACGCTACCCCCTACACATAGAGCTGTCACCCGCCATCTATGAGCTGAGCGAGGTGGAGATCAAGCCTGAACGCGAACGCTACCACCGCAAGAACAACCCCGCCGTAGAGCTGGCACAGAGCATCATCAAGCGACGCAGCTCGCTGCGACTCGACAGCCACGACTACTACAGCCGCAACCGCCACGAACTGCTGACCATAGCCCTCAACAACTTTGACCAGAGCAACTATCAGGCCGAGCTGCTGGATAATATCGGGCTGCTGCAAAACTATCTCGACACCTCCATCGTGTCGGGCAAGCCCATCCTCAACATCTCCTCGCGCGAACTCATCGGCAGCGACCACTACCGCAAATCGCCCGAAAGCCACAAGAAGCATGTCGTGGCCCGACGCCGCGCCGGAGTAGACGACTTCATCTCAGAGCAGGAGATCGACGGCGTGTTTGAAGAGGTGTTCAAGGATGTGGACATCTTCCAGAACGACATCAACCTCTTCCGCAACCGCTTTGCCAGCCCTCTGTCGACCCTTGCCACGAGCATATACAAATACTATATCATGGACACGCTCATGGTAGAGGGAACGCCCTGCATAGACCTCGCCTTCGTGCCATTCAACTCCGAGTCGCACGGATTCACCGGACACCTGTACATAACCGCCGACAGCACACACTTCATCAAATGGGTGCAGATGGCCACACCCCGCGACATCAACCTCAACTTTGTGCGCACGCTCAACATCACACAGACATTCACACCCGCCGCCGACGGCACACCCCTGCTCGACAAGGAATCCATGGTAGCCGAATTTGAGATCACGGCACAGATCAACGGTGTGTACGTAAAGCGTGAGGTCAACTACAACAACTACCAACTCGACGTGCCCACACGCCCCGAACTGTTTGCCTATCCCGAGAGCGTCATCGAGGAACCCGACTCGCGCAAGAAAGACGCCGTCTTCTGGGCAGCCAACCGCATAGGCTATGTGAGCCAACGCGAACTCTCCGTAGGCGACATGATGGCACAGCTGCGCCAATATCCGCTATACTACTGGAGCGAAAAGATCATCACCTACCTCTTCACCGGCTATGTGCCCAACAAAAAGGAGCAACCCGAATTCTTCTACGGACCACTGAACACCAGCATCAGCAACAACAAACTCGAGGGACTGAGACTCAGAGTGGGAGGCATGACCTCGGCCTACCTCAACCCACACCTCATGGGACGCTTCTTCGTGGCCTACGGAATGGCCGACAGGCGACTGAAATACATGGGCGAACTGGAATACTCCTTCAAGAAGAAGAAAGAGCATATCAACGAATTCCCCATACACTCGCTGCGCCTGCACTACGAGAACGACATCTACCAGTACGGACAGACCTACCTCTACACCAACAAGGACAACATCTTCCTGAACCTCAAGCGCATGGAAGACTATCAGATAGGCTACCTACGCAAAGGGGAACTGTCCTACAACCGCGAACACTACAACCACTTCTCCTACGCCCTGATCCTACGCAACAAGGTGTATGAGAGCAGCCGGTTCATGCAATTCGAAACCCGCCTCGACGGAAAACCCCACTTCGCCCACGAGCTGCCCCAGACCGAACTGGAGCTGAGCCTGCGCTATGCACCGGGCGAGAAGTTCACCCAACACAAGTGGGATCGCAACTCGCTGCTCCCCGAGCGTCCCGTCTTCACCCTCTCACACAGCATGGCCCTGCAAGGCGTGCTCGGGAGCCAGTTCACCTGTCACCACACCGAGGCCAGCGCCCGCAAGCGCTTCTGGCTATCATCGTTCGGCTACATAGAGAGCGTGGCCAAGGCCGGGCGCGTATGGAACGATGTCCCCTACCCTCTGCTCATCATCCCTAACGCCAACCTCTCCTACACCCTGCAGAAGGAGTCGTTTGCCCTGATGAACCCGATAGAGTTTGTGGCCGACAGCTACGTATCGTGGGAGACCATCTACTACATGAACGGCCTCATCCTCAACCGCCTACCCCTCATCAAACGACTGGGATGGCGCGAGGTTATCGACTTCAAGGGATTCTACGGCAGCCTGCGCCAAAGCAACCTGCCCGACATGACCGACAGCAAGGGGCTGTACCTCTTCCCCAGAGAGAGCCACCCACTCACCGATGTGCCCTACATGGAGCTATCGTTCGGAATCGAAAACATATTCAAGATCTTAGAGGTCGACTATGTGCGACGCCTCACCTACCGCGACATACCGGGCATCAGCAAGCACGGAGTACGTATACGCGTGCATGCCCAATTCTAAGCACAGAGACAGCAGCATTGTTGCCGTTGACGGAGAGCCTATGCCATAAACTCCCTTAGGCGACCATAAGCATCAAAAGCTCTGCGACACGACAGCTTGATGGCAATAACCAGCGAGAGCATCGAGGCCGACATGGTGACCACCACAATCATAATCTGATACTTGATAGCCACGTCGGGCGTGCTTCCGCCCAAAATCTGACCAATCATCGTACCCGGCAACGATACCAGCCCCATCACCGCCATGTTGGCAATCGTAGGGGCAAACGACTTCACAATAGCCTGCCGCATGAAGGGCATCAGCGCCTCGTTGCGCGAAGCCCCGTTGCCCAAAAGAAAATAATAGAGGTTCTGCTCACGCTGCAAGGTCGAATAGAAGGTTCCTACAGCAATGACATTGACCGTAAGCATATTGCCCAAAAGAATACCCATGATAGGGATGAAATACTGGGCACTGAACACATTGTCGAGCTTCAGCACGATGCCCAAGAAATAGAAACCGATGAGCACACTCGCCACCACTAACCCCACGATAAGGGGCCACATGAGTACAGCCCGACGCACCTTAGTGCGATTAATCGCTGTCTCGGCAGCAATATACACCATCAGCAACACCCATAGGCAGTTGACCACAGGATTGTCCCACTCGAACAGATAGCGCAGATACACTCCTATAAAGAGCAGCTGCACGATCATACGCACAGCACCTATGCACACCGCCTTGAGGAGCTTGGTCTCGTACCGCCATATATAATACACCGGTATCAGCAACAGCAGCAGACCTACCCCCAAACTCCAGTATGAAATATCCATCGTACCCATAAATCAATCAATCCGTATCAGCTTCGAGCAACGCGATGCAAAACAGGCATCATGCGATACCGCAACAATCGTTTTTCCCTTACGCTGCAGTGCCAGCAGAAAATCGATCACCAAATTGCGCGACTCCTCATCGAGCGCAGCAGTAGGCTCATCGAGCAACCAAAGCTCCTTATCGAGCTGAGCCAGCACAGCCAACACTAGACGTTGCCGCTGACCTCCCGAGAGCTCGGTCATGCGCCTTTGCAGCAATTCCTCATCCAATCCGAGAAGTGTCATATTGTCCCGTAAACCAGCCAGGAGCCGTGTACGATCATCCACCCGGCCAACACGCGCCATCACATCTATAAATTCCTTCACGAAATCATACGGAAACTGCAAATCTTGAGGAAGATACGACACTTTTCCGCGAACGATATGACATGACTTTTCATTCAGCACATCACCATCGATACAGACCACGCCAGCCCCTACTGGAGCCATGCCCAGCAAAGCCTTCAGCAGCGAAGTCTTACCGCACCCCGATCTCCCGGTGACGCAAGCAAATTCGCCCTTCGAAACATGACAAGAGAACCCTTCGAGCACACTCTCCCCATCGTAGCTTACCGATATGTTTTCCACTTTCAGCATCCGCTTTTCTTTCAAAGAACAAATGTACAACAATTATCCGACATTCGCACGATTCGAATCACTTTTATACCTCATAAACTTTTCCACCACCCCGATTGTTACCTTCACCAGACAACCATTAAACCCTAACGTTATGAAAAAAGCTTTTCTTCTGACAGGCATCATCTGCCTTTTTTCGAGCAGTCTCACGATAGCCCAATCCAGCAAAACCCTACGCGAGCAAGAGTGGCGAGCCGAGCGCGAACGCAAACGCGCCGAAGCACGAGCCGCCGAACAGCGCCAGGACTCTATAGGATGGAACGAAGCCCTCAACGCACTCAAAGAGGGCAACTGGGTACTCGAAGCCAACAACGTAAACTTCTTCAACGGCATCACCCGCTTCGTATCGCCAAGCACCAACTACATCAGCTGCCAAGACGGACAAGGCACCGTACAGACAGCCTTCAACAACTTCACCTATAGCCCCAACGGACTTGGCGGAATCACCGTCCAAGGTAACATCTACGGCGCACGACTCTCAACCGACAAGGATGGCAACACATACTACAGCTTCACGATTCAAGGCGCCGCCATTTCGGCCACCGTATACCTGACCCTCACAGGCGGAACCAACCAAGCCAGCGCCACCGTCAACCCCAACTTCTCGGGACGCTCGATGACCTTCGACGGCTATCTCCTACCCTACAACCAAGCCGATATATTCCAAGGCACGCCGCAGTGGTAGAAACCATTCTACAAGGCACACTGCAGTGGTAGAAGCCAGCCCACAAGACACTCTGCGGTGGCAGAAGCCATTCCATAGATGGCCTGCAAAAAGACATAAAAAAGAATCGAGTCGTCATTTCTGACAACTCGATTCTCTCTGTACACCCTCAGGGACTCGAACCCTGGCCCCATTGATTAAGAGTCAATTGCTCTACCAACTGAGCTAAGAGTGCATCTGTTTCTCAATTGCGATGCAAAGGTACAGCTTTATTTTGAACCTGCAAAACATTTCAATGATTTTTTTACAAAAAAATTGATTTTTCTTCAAAAAACAAGAAAAAACGGGGTTCAGGAAAGAAAAAAGCGGTTATTTCCGGTCCAAAGCGTCAGATTTCTGCAAAAAAAACAGATCTACGCCACGGCCTCACTCTGCAAAACGTTTGATGAGATTATAAGCACTGTATAGCCCCAGCTCGCCCGCCTTACTCAAATCGGCCACCCCACGCGCATTGTTGCCCAAATAGATATAGGTAAGACCGCGATTGTAATAAGCCTCAGCCAAATTGGGTTCGAGAGCTATCGCCTCATCGTAGCTGACAATAGCCGCATGATAATCCTTCAAGCCAGACAGCACGTTACCTCGATTGTAATAGGTATAGGCAAAGTCGGGAGCGAGGTCGGCAACCTTGTCCAAGTCGGCAAGGATAAGCTGATAGTCATTCAGCCGCGCATCGACCATAAAGTCCGAAGGCAACGCTCCCCCACGAGACTCTCCCCCACCGCTATCAGCACGCTGCATCTCCATCTGCTTGTAGCGCACTACGGCACGAGCATAGTATGAGATCCACAAGGTGCCATCAGCTATAATGGCGCGGGTGAAGTCGTTGACGGCAGCTTCAAGGTCCTGAACAAGATAATAGTCAAGACCACGGGCAAAATAGTGGATGGCCTCTTCGCTATCGGCAACAAACTTGGCCGTCTGCACATCAATATCCCGAAAATGAAAGGCTATCTGCTCTTCATCAATGGCCTGTTCCGAAGCAGTGACAAGCAACGGAAGAGGCAGCTCCTTGGTCCGCTTGATACTCTCGAGATAGTGATGATAGTGAATAATGCGTTCCACCTCACTCTCCTTATTATAATAGGTAAGCATAAAAAGCGGCTGCAAGGCAACATAGACATTGCGGTTCTGCACCTTTCCACGATAGGCCGAAGAAAACTCGGTATCGTTCACCGCATCGTCAGCCACCACCAGACGACGATACTTCCTGATATTCCTGTCAGACTCCTTACGGGTGTTCTCATTCTCATCCTCCTCTTTGCCCTCCTCTTTGTCGTCATCGTCATCGCCATCGTTGCCGCCACCAGCCAACAAGCGGTTCTGCTCTTCCATTTGCGCACGCAGCACCACAAGTTCATCCCGCTCTGCCTCCTTCAGATGCCCCTGCTTGCGATGCACATCGGCACGACACTGGTAGCCATAGAGAAATTGAGGATACGCTTCGAGCACACAATCAAGATCGACCTGGGCCCCTGCAAGATCACCGGTCTGCATCAGCAACAAGGCACGATTAAAAACCGCCATCATATTGTCCGGCTCAGATGCTATCACCACATTGAAGTCCTCGATGGCACGGTTGTCATCACCAACCTGAGCACGCAGCAGACCTCGGTTATAATGGCCAAGCACATTGTTCGGCTCGATATCGAGCGCCAAGTCATAATCACTCATGGCTCCACGCAACTCCTGACGATAGTAACGAGTGAGTGCACGATTGATATAATAGCTGCTCTTGGGATGGAGATGAATAGCATAGGTAAGGTCTGTCTCGGCATCCTCGTAGCGCTCTTGCTGCAAATACACAAGCGCACGTGTGGCATACACCTCAGAATCGTACTTGTTTATCTTCAGCGAACTTTCCAGATCAGCCAATGCCGCCAATGTATCGCCCTTCTGTATAAACACTTGAGCACGCATGTTGAGCACCGGAGTATACCCCGGCACAATACGAGCCACCGTATCAAGCACACCTATCGCCGCATCATAATCTTTCAGATTGGCATAGCAGAGCGCCAAGTTATGCCACAGCCCCTCATTCTCGGGGTCATGACGCAAAGCGTTGCGATAGTCACCTATCGCTTCAGAGAACTTACCCTGGTTGACACGAGCAAGCCCACGCAACTGATGGCAGTCCACCACAAAGGGATTGCGGACGATAGCCTCGGAACAGTCGGCCTCAGCCCCCACGAAATCGTCGAGATAGAATTTGGCCAGCCCACGGAAGAAGTAGGGCTCATACAGATAGGGCTTGGCGCTCACCACCTGGTTGAAGTACTGGATAGAAAGCACGTAGTCGCTGAAGTATAGAGCATTGCGACCGACACGCATCATGTGGTCGGTATTCACCTGTGCCCTTGCCGTGAAAAGGGTGCCAAAGAGCAGGGCGATATGTATGAAGCGTCTAAGGGACAATGTAAATCCTGAATTGCAAGCCAACTGCCAATTGTGAATTGTGAATTATGAATTGTCAATTGCGAATTGTGAATTGTCAATTGTGAATTGTCAATTATTTCTTCGCCACCTTCACCTTATAGTCGCAACGCACCTTACCGGAGAGCAGCGCGTTGAACTTCGCCTTGTTCATCTGGCGACGAAGCGGAGAGATGCGGTCAGTAAAGACCTTACCCTCGAGATGATCAAACTCATGCTGGATGACGCGAGCCAGGAAACCGTCGACCCACTCGTCGTGCTCCACGAAATCCTCATCGACATACTGTATGCGTACCTTCTCGGCACGGGGCACCTTCTCATGGATACCGGGCAAGCTGAGACAGCCTTCGTCCATCAGCAATGTCTCGCCATCCTCCTCTACAATATAGCCATTAATGTAAGCACGCTTGAAATCCGCATATTCAGGATAGTCCTCTGCCAACGGTCTGAGATCGACAATCACCACACGAATAGGCAGACCAATCTGCGGAGCAGCCAGACCTACACCATCGGCACGTTCGTTGGTTTCAAACATGTTCTGAACGAGCTCTTTCAGTTCGGGATAGTCGGGAGCAATATCCTCGGCTTCTTTTCTCAATACGGGTTGTCCGTAAGTATAAATAGGAAGTACCATTATATTAGTATTTGACAAATTACTATTTACAAATTAAATTTCCGGCTATCCATATAGCTTTGCAGTATGATGGTAGCACTAATCTCATCGACCAGCTCTTTGCGTTGCCGATCCTTCTTCTTCAGCCCGCCATCAATCATGGCCTGATGAGCCAGCACCGAAGTGAAGCGTTCATCAACATATTCTACCGGAATCTGCGGAAGCACCTTGCGCAATCGGTTCACAAAAGGCTCTATACGCACCATATTCTCAGACGGTTGATTATCCATCTGCTTAGGAAGCCCAACGACGATACGTTCCACAGGTTCGCGCTTCACATAATCGAGGATAAAATCCATCAACGTATGCGTAGGCACTGTAGTCAGCCCGTTAGCAATGATCTGCAGCACATCGGTCACAGCCAACCCCGTACGTTTCTTTCCATAATCAATCGCAAGTATACGTCCCATAGTAGAGGATGCAAAGATACAAAAGTTATACGATAAAAAATGATAAAAAAATCATATTTATAATAAAGGGCGACCCCATAGGCCACCCTCCATTTATCAGCTGGAATATGAATTACTTATTCAAAAGAATCCAAGAGCCCTGGAAGTCCACACGGCTTGGATACTTCACCTTGAAAGCCTCACGTGCCTGAGCAGCCTCCGCTTTGGTATCGTATGAACCAATAATCACGCGGAACATGTTCTTCTGCACATTCTTCACAATGCCCGCCTCAAAGCCTTCACCGATCAGATAATCCTTCAAGCTCTGTGCATTGGCCTGCAATGAAAAACTTCCGCACACAACGCTATAGGGTTTCAAAGCACCGTTAACCGAAACGGCTGACACTTGCTCTTGACGAACAGGAGTTGCCTCATAATTATCCTCAGCAGCTACAGGAGTTGATGTAGACACCGGAGTAACCTGCATAGGAGCATTCACCTGCACCTGTGCTGTTTCTTGTGCCTTAGCCTTCTCGTAAGCTTGCTTGTATGCACTTTCCTTAGACTTACATGAAGTAAACACGAGCAAAACGCTCAAGAATCCGAACAATACACTCTTTTTCATAATCGTATTTTAATTTGCAATCTAATTATTCTGCAAAAATAGCACAAAGTTTCGACAAAATCGAAGATAATCCTTTTTTTTGTGTTATTTTTGCACCATAATATATAAATAAGGAACAATGAAGAGCAAATTCAAGCATACTGCGATACTTTTAGCCTTTATGTTTGTTGCGTTAGGGACAAACGCCCAAAACGAAAGTTACTTTCTACACACAGTCACCAAGGGACAAGGCCTATACTCCATATCACGCATGTATGGCGTTACCGAAGCCGACATCATAGCTTTGAATCCAGGAAGCGACATCGTCATCAAAGTAGGCCAGCAGTTACGCATACCACAAAACAACATCACACAGGAAGCCACCAGCAACCAGCAGGAAGGCCAGCGGTTTCATACCATCAAAACAGGAGAAACCCTGTACCGCCTTACGGTAATCTACAACCTATCAGCCCGTGAGATATGCGAAGCCAACCCCGGCCTCAGCGCCGAGAATTTCAAGGTGGGACAAGTAGTGATTATCCCCCACAAGCAGACAGAGGCTACCACACCTTCACTGAAGGTAACAGAACCAGCCCCGCAGCAAACGACCAAGGAGGACAATACCCTAAAGGAGGAAGCACAAAGATGCAAGACCGAGCACATCGTGAAGCGCAAAGAAAACATCTATCGCATCAGCCGTATATATGGTCTCAGCGAATTGGAACTCATCAATGCCAACCCCAAACTGCGCAAACGCAAGTTGAAACAAGGAGAGACACTGTGCATACCCTATGCCAAGACCGAGCAACAAGCCGAAAAGCATACCCCGAAAGAAGAGAAGAAGTCCCCCATCATCACCATACCATCCAATGAAGAGTTATTTGCCGAGTCCAAAGGAGACAACAAAGAAGACATCGAGCAAATAAAAGCCGCCATCATACTCCCCTTCATGCTCGACAAAGACAGCATCACCAGCGACCAAGCAAAGATGGTCGAGTTCTACGAAGGAGCACTATTGGCCTTAGACAGCTTAAAAGGCGAAGGAGTATCCATCGACCTCCACGTATACGACTCGGGCGATAACGACACCTCCATCAGCCCCATCCTGTCGAGCCCCGAAATGCGCAAGATGAACATCATCTTCGGTCCCGTATACAGCAGACACATATCCGAAGCCACCGCCTTTGCCGACACCACAGGCATCAGAGTTGTCATCCCCTTTGACCGAAACGTAGATGCGGTATTCAACAACCCCTATGTCTATCAAGTAAATACGCCGCAAAGCTACTTCTACTCCGAGGTATACGACCACTTCTTCCGCCAGTTCCCTCGACCCAATGTCATATTCTTCGAGTCGCCCGAAGAGGAGGACGACGACATGATTGCCGGATTCAAGCAAGAGCTCGACAACCGAGGCACACCCTACAACATCCTCGTTGCCGACACCGCAACCAACAAAGACACCATACGCACCTTCCTGGATCTGGAGAGACAAAACATACTGATGATGACCTCAGAGAAGAGCGGAGGCCTCAACAACATGATGCCCGTATTCCAGCTGTTGGTACGCGACACAACCGTCACCCAATACGACCTGCACCTCTTCGGCTATCCACAATATCAGGTATACACCACCAACCACTTGGCCTCGTTCTACGAAACCGACACCTACTTCTATTCCTCATTTTACACCAACAACCTGCTACCA
This sequence comes from Bacteroidaceae bacterium, assembly GCA_045647345.1. Lineage (GTDB taxonomy): Bacteria > Bacteroidota > Bacteroidia > Bacteroidales > Bacteroidaceae > UBA1189. Next base: position 18,266 of record JAZRMG010000142.1, read on the forward strand.
CAGGCAATAGACTTCCACAAGAAATATCGCCGCACCTATAGCAAGGAGATTGTAAACCGCTATCCCAAATACGCAATCTTAGGTTTTGACATTGCCTACTACTTCCTTAAGGCACTGAACCTATACGGTACCGACATCGACAACCGGATTGGAGAGATGGAGTATGACCCCATACAAACGGGGTTCAAGTTCGAGCGCGTCAACAATTGGGGAGGCTTTATCAACCGAAAAGTATTCTTCGTACACTTCTCCAAGGATTACCAACTGCAAAAAATTGATTTCGACTGATGAGACGCCTATTACTCTTATCCATCATATCCCTTGCAGTCAGCACCATCGGGCTGGCACAGGTAGGCGAACTGCGCAACAACCTCGCCGTAGGATTCAGCGGAGGCTACAACCTGAGCCGTGTAGACTTCAGTCCTACCATCAAGCAGGAGCTGCAACCCGGATATACTGGCGGCTTCACCCTGCGCTATACGACAGAAAAATACTTCGCACTCATTTGCGCAGCACAGCTGGAGGTAAATTTCGCCCAGCGCGGATGGAACGAATTCATCGACGACGGCACGAACAACACCTATCACCGCACCACAAACTACGTTGAGATACCCTTCTTTGCCCATCTCGGCTGGGGGGCAGAGGAGCGAGGTGTGCAATATTTCATCAATGCCGGTCCGCAAGTAGGCCTATTCCTTAGCGACGAAGAGTTCTACGGATTCACCAAGGAAGAGCCATGGAAACCCATATACCGCCCCAACGGCATCAACGCACAGTATGGCAAGGCAGTGGAGAACACACTGGAATATGGCATTGCCGGCGGATTGGGCATGGAGCTCAAAACCGGCATAGGCAACTTCATCATCGAGGGCCGCTATTTCTTCGGACTCTCCGACATGTTCGGCAATTCAAAAGCCGACCCCTTCGGTCGCTCGGCCAACACCACCATCACCGGTAAGATATCCTACCTGATAGATATCACCAAGTAAGCTGCACACACAGCCCGCACAAGAAGAGCCACATCGGCACACACCACATAAGAAAAGGGAGCCACACGGCTCCCTTTTACTATACATATAAGGACAATGATTACAACACCTTCTTGTAGAGGGCGATGATGTCTTCCTTGGTCACCTCGCGCGGATTGCCCGGTGTGCACACATCGGTGATGGCCTGCTCGGCAAGTGCGGGGATATCCTCCTCCTTGATGCCAATCTCGGTCAGGTGTTGTGGGATGCCCACCTCGATGGCCAGGTCGCGCACTGCCTTGCATGCAGCATCGGCAGCCTCCTCCTTGGTCATACCCTCACGATAGGCATTCATAGCCTTGGCAATCTCCACATACTTGTCGAGGCATACGGGAGCATTGAACTCCATGATCGTGGGCAGCAACATGGCATTGGCCACGCCATGAGGAATATCGAAGAGCGAACCCATAGGATGCGCCATGCCATGTACCACGCCAAGACCTACATTAGAGAAGGCCATGCCAGCGATATACTGTGCAACGGCCATACCGTTACGGCCTACAGGGTTGGTAGGTTCAAACACGGCTGTGCGCAGATATTTGTTGATCATGCGGATAGCCTCAATCTCAAACATATCGGACATCTCCCAAGCACCTTTGGTGATGTATCCTTCGATAGCATGAGTGAGCGCATCAAGACCGGTAGCCGCCGTAGTGCCCTTGGGCAATGAATACATCAGCTCGGCATCCACGATAGAGCAGCAGGGGATGTCATTGGGATCAACACACACCATCTTCTTCTGCTTCGCCTCATCGATGATAACATAGTTGATGGTAGTCTCGGCTGCCGTACCTGCTGTAGTGGGCAATGCGATGATGGGCACACTCTTGCGCTTGGTAGGTGCCACGCCTTCGAGCGAAACGACATCGGCAAACTCAGGATTGTTGATGATGATACCGATACCCTTGGCTGTGTCCATAGCCGAACCGCCACCGATAGCTACCAGACAGTCGGCGCCCGACTGTTTGAAAGCCTCTACGCCCATCTGCACGTTGGTCACCGTGGGGTTAGGTTTCACCTCACTGTAGATCTCATAGGGAATGCCAGCCTCGTCGAGCACATCGCTCACCATCTTAGCTACGCCAAACTGGATGAGCCCCTTGTCAGTCACGATCATAGCTTTCTTGAAACCTAAGCGAGCAATCACACCTGGAAGCTCCTTACGAGCACCGGGACCGAAGTATGACACTTCGTTGAGGATAAAACGATTTACCATTGTGTTTTTACTTTAATAGTTAGTATTAAGATTAAAAAGAATCAGCTTGACTTTATCCAACAAAACCAAGTTGTGACAACAAAAGTAAGCTATCTCATCGAGAAATCAAAGCGTATCATCAAAAAAAACATATCCAAGACTACGCTGCATGGTGCATGGGGCAACCCACCACCCGACCGGTCAGCACCACACACAAGGCTCAGATGACCAGAAGAGAAGATAGCAGTCCACAACAAAAAGACAAAAATTATCCCTTTCGGACAACTTTTCGAATCAAAAAGCACAACAAACACTCCTTTTTCGTCAATTCGGGAAAAGAAAAGCTACAATTCATTTGTTTAAATTACTAAGACTTATTAACTTTGTAGCTGAAAGAGTTTACAGGAACCAAACAACAAATTAGTGATAAAGATGGCAGGGTTGAACATTGGAGCAAAACCATTCATTAAATGGCCAGGATCAAAAAGCCAGCATATACATATATTGACCCAAGCTCTCCCAACCGACTTTGCCGAAATGGAGAACATCACCTACATAGAGCCCTTCGTGGGTGGCGGTGCGTTGCTCTTTCACATGCTCCAAACCTATCCCAACATTAAGCGAGCCATCATCAACGACAACAACCTTGACCTCATACGTGCGTACAACACCGTGCGTGACCGCGCCAAGGAGTTGGTCTGCGAGCTCAAGAAGATGCAGAAAGAGTTTCTCCCACTCGACGAAGAGGGCCGACACGAATATTTCAACGAGATACGTGACGAATTCAACGCCCGCCTCTCTGATGGACTTCGACACACAGCGCTCTTCATCTTCCTAAACAAGACATCCAACGCGAGCTACCGCATCAATGCCGACGGCAAGTTCAACGGAGCATACAACCATCTGCAAAGTCCGGTCATCTGCGACGAGCGCACCATCTACGCTGACAGCAAGCTGCTTTCACGAGTCACCATTCTATACGGTGATTACGAAAAGACATACAACGAAGCTTGCGGAAACACCTTTTTCTTCCTCGACCCTCCCTATCGTCCTACCGGGAAGCGCTCTGGCAGCAAAGACTTCAACGACAAGGAACAGATTAGATTAAAGAAGTTCTGCGATCTGCTTTCATATCGTCGTTTCCAATGGATGCTCACCAACAGCGATGGCAAATGCCAAGATCCCGACGACACATTCATGGAGCAGCTATACAGCAACTACAACATTGAGCGCATATGGTCAAAGCAAGCCATCGTGGCCAAGCCCGAGAAACGCGAAAAGCTCTCGGAATTGTTAGTGCGCAACTTCCAACGCGAAATACTATCATTGCAGGACTTACGCTACCAACAACTTTCATTCGCATTCTGACACGGTGTCCAAGGGCATCCGCCGCTACCGACGCTATCATATACCGCGTCGGCCTTCTACTTTAGGAGGAGAATTTAAGGTTTTGGACAACAGCTATATTATTACCTAAAAAAAGAATCGGCCGAGGCCGATTCTTTTTCTATATACTATCCTACAGTTAGCGCGTCCTACTGCTCGAACTTCCACTACGTGAGCTGCCAGATGAGCTGCTACGCGAACTGCTGGATCCACTGCTGCTTGATGAGCTACTGCTACGCGAACTGCTGCTCGATACACCGCTCCTGCTTGATGAGCTGCTGCTGCTGCTGCTGCTGCGCGAACTGCTGCTCGACATACCGCTCCTGCTTGATGAGCTGCTGCCGTTGCTGCGTGACACGCCACTGCTTGATGAGTTGTTGCGTGAAGCAGACGAACCAGTACGAGTAATGCCTGAGCTGCTACTGTTGCGCACAGGAGTACTTGTCGATTCGCTACGGCGTGTAGCCGTAGTGGCGCTACTATTACGGCTGGAAGCGGCATTGCGGTTGTCAGTAGTGGTAGCATCGTTGTTGCGACTGCCCGTTGCACTCTCTGCACGGCTCGAACCAGTGCGTACAGGGGTGCCCGATACGACGGCCGTGCGGCGATTCTCTTCAGAGTCGACCCTTACCATGCGTGAGTTCTTGTCACGTGAAGGTATGCTCACGAAACCGGCCTTAAGGTCGCGACGATTCTTCTCATAGTTCTGGGCATTGCTCCAGGGACGGCTTCCGGGCATGACATGCTTCTTCTTACCTATGCAGTGCCAACCATCGTGGTGGTGATGATGATAGCCGCCACCCCACAAGCGGAATGCGCCATGGAAGAGGGCGTGGTGATACAGGTCGGCATAGTAGCTGTGAACAAAGTGTATACGGTAGTGGGCTCCGCTATATGTGTGATAGCATGCGGGAACACCGAAGTAGAAGTAATCACGGTCACTATAGCGGTCCCATATGCGCATGCCCCACGTATTCCCTACCATATATATAGGACGGTAGAAATAGTCGCGCTGCACAAACCTACGGTACTGGCCGCTACGGAGCACATACATGAGGTCCTCATTACGCACATCGAGCAGATAGTAGTAGTAGTCGATTGCATCATCATATCCATATACCACGTCGTCTATCACCTCGTTTACCTGATACAAGAAGTCAAAGTTGATTTCATACACGTCATTGTACTGACGGTTCGAGAGTCCCAGCTCATGTCCCATACGGTCAGTAAGGAAGCGTGCCTCACGACGCACGTCGGTCAAGTTCATCGCGGCATAACTCTCTGCGCTAATAGCTGCCAAAGCCACAAGCATCACAGCCAATTTCATCGTTTTCATAGCCTTACTTTTTTAGAATGAATAATCGTTGTTCTTTTTTCTCGCTACAAAGATAATAGTATATATTTCCCCCCGCTAAAGATTTCGCCTAAGTATAAAAAGGAAAAATCCCCACCGACGGGGGATTTTCCTTTTCTTCACCATATACTCTTCCACATGCCTACTTATCCGAGAACTCCTTGATGCGCTGTTCGTCCTCCAGTTTACATATCAGCAAGTGGTCATCGTTTTCGGCCACAATATAGCCATCAAGTCCGATGATCACCACCTTTTTTTCCTGCACCGCATGCACCACGCAGTTGCGGCTTTCATAGAGGGTGATATTCTGTCCTATAGCCACATTGCCCGAGAGGTCCTTGTCCATCTGCACATGCAGCGACCCCCATGTGCCCAGATCACTCCATCCGAAGTCGGCCGGGAACACATATATCTCATCAGAGTGTTCCAGAATGGCATAGTCTACCGATATGTTAGGACACTCGGGGAAGTGGGCATCAATCTCCTTCTGTTCGTTTTCGGTATAGAAATGGGGCATCATGGCCGTAAATATCGCAGCGATCTCGGGCTGATAGATACGGAATGCATTGACGATAGTATTGACATTCCAGATAAATATTCCCGCGTTCCAGAAATAGTTGTTTTGGCGGATATACTTAGCAGCCGTATCAGCATCGGGTTTCTCCTTGAAAGAGTCAACACGGAATATCTCCTTGTTCGAGGTCGATGCACTGCTCAGGTCAGCCTCTATGTAGCCATATCCCGTCTCGGGGCGTGTAGGTTTCATTCCCAAGGTAAGTATGGCATCAGAGTCCTTGGTGTAGTCCAGTGCCGATGCGATGACACGCTGGAACTCCTTCACATTCATCACCACATGGTCGCTCGGTGTCACCACCACGTTGGCCTTGGGGTTACGAGTCTTGATTTTCCAACACACATAAGCGATACAGGGAGCCGTATTCCGACGACAGGGTTCTTTGAGTATATTCTCTTCAGGTACCTCGGGCAACTGTTCGCGCACCTTATCGGCATACTTCTCCGAGGTCACCACCCACACGTTCTCCTTGGGGCAGAGCCCCTCAAAGCGGTCTACCGTCAACTGTATCAATGTACGTCCGCAGCCCATCACGTCGATAAACTGTTTCGGGCATTCTTGTGTACTCATAGGCCAGAAGCGGCTACCTATGCCGCCTGCCATTATCACCAGATGATTGTCGTTTGATACCATAATCAGGATTATTAACAATACATATTCAATATAGCCTCGTACAGCTCCTGCTTGCCGCTTGTCTGTGCAGGCTCACCGTGCTCCTTGGCATAGGCCACGAGGTCTTCGAGGCCGAGCTTGCCCTCTTCGAAGGCCTTGCCCTCCCCCTCGTCGAATGAGGCGTAGCGCTGTGCCAGCATCTGACGGTAGGGCGATTCCTCGAGCATCTGTGCGGCGCTCTCTAATGCACGTGCCATGGCATCCATGCCCGCGATGTGGGCGATGAAGATATCCTCCAGGTCGGTAGAGTTGCGGCGTGTCTTGGCATCGAAGTTGGTGCCACCCGTACCGAATCCGCCGTTGCGGATGATGTGTATCATGGCCTGTGTCAGCTCATAGTTGTCGATGGGGAACTGGTCGGTATCCCACCCGTTCTGATAGTCACCGCGATTGGCATCGATAGAGCCCAGCATGCCATTATCTACAGCCACTGCCAGTTCGTGCTCGAAGGTGTGGCCAGCCAGTGTGGCGTGGTTCACCTCGATGTTCACCTTGAAGTCCTTGTCCAATCCGTGTGCCTTGAGGAATCCGATCACCGTCTCCGTGTCCACATCATACTGGTGCTTGGTGGGCTCCATGGGCTTGGGCTCGATGAGGAAGGTGCCCGCGAATCCCTTGGCACGAGCATAGTCGCGAGCCTTGGTGAGCATCATGGCCAGGTGCTCCTTCTCGCGTCGCTGATCCGTGTTGAGCAGACTCATGTATCCCTCGCGTCCGCCCCAGAACACGTAGTTCTCACCACCCAGTTCGATGGTAGCGTCGATCGCATTCTTAATCTGTACGGCAGCGCGAGCCACCACGTCAAAGTCGGGGTTGGTGGCAGCACCGTTCATATAGCGCTTGTGACCGAACACGTTGGCCGTGCCCCACAGGAGCTTGATACCCGTCTCCTGTTGCTTCTGCTTGGCATAGGCCACTATCTCTTTGAGGCGTGCCTCATACTCTTCTATGCTGCTGCCCTCGTCCACGAGGTCCACATCGTGGAAGCAATAGTACCCGATGCCCAGCTTCTGCATCAGTTCAAATCCTGCATCCATCTTGTCCTTAGCTGCTTGGATGGGGTCAGCAGCTGTGTTCCACGGGAAGTCCTTGGTGCCACCGCCAAACTGGTCGCCACCTTCGGCACAGAGTGTGTGCCACCATGCCATGGAGAAGCGCAGCCAATCCTTCATTGTCTTGCCCATGATCACCTTCTCTGCATCGTAGTATCGGAAAGCCATAGGGTTACGGCTCTCACGTCCTTCGTATCGAATCTTACCGATTCCGGGGAAAAATTCTTTTGCCATAATGGTCTTGAGTTTATGAGTTTGTCTGGTAAGGAGCAAAGTCTCCTCTAACCCAAACGTCAGTTTGATGGCAAAAGTAGAAAAAGGAAAGCAAAAAAGCAAATCTATATTCTAAAAACCTCAGCATTGCTCTAATACATGAGGAGAAGAATGTACTTCTTATAAATAGATTTTGTGAAATTTGTAGTTTCATGGGAATAGAATTATCTTTGCGTCATATATATTTTTTTTGCGTCATATATATATTAATGTGTAAATATGTAATTATATGAATATGTAATGAACCATGCATACACTGGCATTACCGACTAACGACTCCTCACACCAGCAGAGATATCTGATTAACTATTAACTATACGAAAATGAAAAAGATTGTCTTATTGTTTGCGATGCTGCTTATTGTGGGTTTCACGGCCCGTGCGCAGCAGAGCGACTATTATGTGGTGCATGGCACCAACGAGAATGTGTCACATGCCACGCACTATCCCAAGATGGTAGGTGTGGCCAATGTGCGTGGTGAGGAACAGCGACTCGAGGATATCGCCTCGGCACCCCGCTGTGCCGCCTACTTCGATAAGACAGCCACCGTCTTCAACGTGAAGAGTGGCGAAATCGTCACTCCGCTTATCGAGATCAACGGTGCGTGGATGCATGGCTACGTCTTTGTAGACTGGAACGGCAACAAGCAGTTCGATGTTATGCTCGAAGGCGATGGCCCTTACATCAAGGGTGAGGGCAACGAGCTCATGTGTTGGTCACTCTACAATGGCACTGCCGGGACCAACGGCAATCAAGGTTGGAATAGCGCAGGACTCTCGGTGAGCGGCGATGTGCTGACACCAGGTTCGTTCCGTGTGCCCGAAGATCTCGAGGTGGGTTCCACCTACCGTATGCGCTACGCTGTGATGTGGAATTGCATAGACCCCACAGGTAACTACGCCAACTTTATCAGCGACGGTGGTTCTATCATTGATGTCACACTGCGTATCTCGGGCATCGCCAGCGAAGATGAGATGCGCGTATACCCCATCAACGACTATGCCGAGCCCCGCGTGGGCACCACCCCCGATGCCACTAAATGGGGAGCCTTGGCCGATGGTCTGCAGGCCTCGTGGGCATCGCGCGACGAGCACTACAAGTTACACGAGGTACCCAACCTGACACCGAAGGACGATGCCACCCTACGTGCATGGAAGGGCGAACGTGCAGGCATTCAGGCTGTGCTCTACAGCAAGACCGACCAGGGCAAGCTCTCTGTTCGCATGACCGAATGGAAGAAGGACGGCAAGGCCACTGGCATCAAGGATGCAGGTGAGGCACGCTTTGTCAACTACGTGATCACCGACGACTATGCATCATGTGGCAACCACCCCATGAGCTGGGACAAGTGGCTCGTGGCCGATGTCATCGACCAGGACAAGCCCCATGCCGTTCCCGCCATGGAGACACGCCCCGTATGGTGTACGCTGGAGATACCGCGCAATGCCGAAGCCGGCGAGTATGCTACCAACCTTGAGGTAGTAAACGAGGCTGGCGATGTGGTCAAGAGCCTACCGCTCACCGTCATCGTAGACAGCCACATGCTGCCCGAGGTGAAGGACCAGAAATTCCACCTTGACTTCTGGCAACAGCCCTACGCCGTGAGCCGCTACTATGGTGTAGAGCGCTGGAGCGACGAGCACCTCGAGGCCCTGCGCCCCTACCTCCAGGCACTGGGCCGTGCAGGTCAGCGCGTAGTGTCGACCATCCTCTTCTATGAGCCTTGGGGCGAGCAGACCCACGACCTCTTCGACCCCATGGTACAGACCATAAAGAAGACCGACGGCACCTGGGCCTACGACTACTCCGTGTTCGACAAATACGTGGAACTCTGTGCCGAGTATGGCATCGACAAATACATCAACTGCTTCTCTATGGTGCCTTGGGACATGAGCTTCCGCTACTGGGACGAGGCTAGCGAAAGCTATAAAGCCGTACAGACCAACACCGCCACCGAGGAGTATCGCGAGCTGTGGACCTCGTTCCTCACCGCCTTCAAGGCACATCTCATCGAGAAGGGCTGGTTTGAGAAGACCAACATCGCCCTCGACGAGCGTCAGGAAGCCGACATGCTCAATGCCTACGCTATTGCTGGCGGCTTGGGTTTCAACATGGCCTTGGCTGGCAACTACCACAGCTCACTGTGCGACAAGTTCCGCGACCTGTGTGTGCAACTGGGCCAGGAGGGCCGTTTCACCGCCGCCCAGCTTGCCGAGCGTAAGGCCAAGGGGTGGGTAAGCACCTACTACACCAGCTGTGCCAATGCCGAGCCCAACATCTACACCAACTCATTCCCTGCCGAGGCAGCCTACCTGCCCATCTATGCCGCCAAGATGAACCTCGACGGCTACCTGCACTGGGCATGGATGAACTGGGACGAGCACCCCTTGACCGACAGCCGTTTCCGCAAGTTCGGCTCGGGCGACACCTACTGCTACTACCCCGGCAACCGTTCGAGCATCCGATTTGAGCGACTCATCGAGGGTATCCACCAGTATGAGAAGATACAGATCTTGCGCGAGGAGTATAAGGACGATGCCGACCGTCTCTACAAGCTCAACACCCTGCTGGGCCGCTTCAACAGTTCTACGATGGCAGGTACCGTATGTGCGGCCCTCGTCAACGACCTCGAGGCCTTCCTCAATGGTGTGGACGTAGAGGTTCCCGAGCCTCCCACCATCGCTACGGGCTACTACCACCTGGCCAGCAAGGCCACCAGCCGCCACGAGCACCTCTACAACAATGCACTGCTCGCGGGCAACGGCAACCGCATCACCTTGCAGGCCGACTCCAAGGTGAGCACCAATGGTGGCATCTGGCACATCACCTCGCTGGGCGGTGGCAAAATAGGCATCAAGAACGGCGATGGCAATCCCATCGTGGCAGGCAACAACAGTGCCGGCATTATGGGTTCCTACACCGAACTCACCATCGGCACGGTCAAAGAGGCCGGAGGCAAGAACTGGTACTTCTTCGAGGAGGCACTCAACTGCTCCAACAATTCCTATAAGATAGGCAACATCAACCACCTCACCCTTTGGGCTGCAGGCGGCTCGGGTGCCGACGACAACTTGTGGTGCGTCGAACCCGTAAGCGTAGAGGGCAAGACCATCTACGAGATCATCGTAGAGGGCCATCCCGATGGCTATGTCACATATACCGATGGGGTTACCGTGCAGAACGCTTTCAACGGCGGTTTCTTCATCACCAGCAAGGCCATCACCAAGGGACAGCTCTCGGCAGGCATCGTGGGCAATGAGCTCAAGAGTGAGCCTGCAATCACGATCGAAGGCACCACCATCAAGGTTACAGACATCAAGCCACTCATTGTAAAGCAAGATCTCTACAACACCAGCAAGGGCGACGGCATTGTGCCTCCCCACCGTATTCCTGGCATCACCACCGCCTATAACGGCCGTCTCATCACCGCAGCCGCACGCCTCGTGTGCGGTACCGACCCCGGATACGGCCAGGTCGACGTGGTATGCCGCACCAGCGATGACCATGGCGACAGTTGGACCGACACGATAACCGTGGCGGTGGGTAACGGCAAGACCTCACCCACGGTAAACTACTTCGAGACCGCCTTCGGTGACCCCGCCATCGTGGCCGACCGCACCAGCAGCGAGGTTCTCATCATCGCCGTGGCAGGCTGCACCGTATATGGCAACGGCCACACCACACGCCAGAACCCCAACATGATAGCCACCATCCATAGTACCGACAACGGAAACTCCTGGGGCAATCCCGTCAACGTCACCGAAGACATCTACAGCCTCTTCGATAGCGGTTATCCCATGCAGGCCGCCTTCGTGGCTGGAGGTAAGATTTTCCAAAGCCGTTTGGTCAAGAAGGACCAGTACTACCGCCTCTATGCTGCCATGTGTGCCCGTCCCAACGGTAACCGTGTCATCTACTCCGACGACTTCGGCCGCACCTGGCATGCACTGGGCGGAGCTTCAGCCCTTCCCGCTCCCGGTGGCGACGAACCCAAATGCGAAGAGCTCCCCGACGGCCGCGTCATCCTATCGAGCCGTGTGGGTGGAGGCCGCATATACAACATCTACACCTATAGCAATACCCTCACTGCCGAAGGTTCATGGAGCACCGACGTGAAGAGCACCTTCGAGGGGTCGGGCCATGGTGCAGGTGGGAACTCCACCAATGGCGAAATACTCGTCGTACCCGTAGTGCGCAACAGAGACAACAAAGAGATGTATCTCGTCCTGCAGTCACTCCCCACTGGAGGCGGACGCAGCCATGTAGGCATTTACTATAAGGAGCTCACCGAGCTGACCGACATCAATACGGTGGCCAACTTCGCTACCGATTGGAACGGCTTCTATCTCGTCACTGACAAGTCATCGGCATATAGCTCTATGGACCTGCAGGCCGACGACCGCATCGGCTTCATCTACGAAGAGACCCTCACTGGCTTCGGCCGCGTACCCAATCCCGTATCCACCAGCTTTCCCAATGGCGAGGGCACACATAACTTTGACGGCTTCGACAACATCTACGTGGCCTACACCCTCGAGCATCTCACTGACGGTGCCTACAGCATCAAGCGCGATATAGACCGTCGTGCCTTCCTGCGCACCTATTTCACAGCACTCGCAAGCAATGCTCCCGATAAGGTAAAAGCCGAACTGGCCCAAGCACTCGAAGCGATGAGCGCCGAACCCACCACGACAGAGATCGACAATATCTACCGGTTGCTTGCAACAGCTGAAGATGGAGAGAAGGGAGAGTCGACGCTCCCTTTTACTCCTAGCACCGTGGGCAACGACAAGTGGTATTATATCCGTTATCAGGAAAAAGGGAGAAACAATCCGACATTGCCCAACAACGCATGGGGTTACCTTACCGACGAGCTTAAGTTCACCTCCACCCAAGCCGACAACGACACCCAGCTGTGGAAATTCGTAGAAGCAGACAATGGCACATACCACATCGTGAGCAAGTCGGGCAAGTATATCGTACCTGCCGCCACGATTACCGGCAACACCGCCATGCCCGATCGGGCATGGATGGTCGATGAGTCTGCTGTTGCGGGCATGTATGTACTGTACAACGAACAGGCTGCAGTCCAAATGCATGCAAACAAGGACACACGACTTATCAATTGGGGTTACAACACCAATGGCGCGGGACCAAGAAAAAACGATGCAGGCTGTAACTTCGAATTTATAGCTACGACAGACGACACATCCATCACCTCACCCACCACCCCATCGGCTATACTCACATACGACCTTCAAGGCCGCCGTGTAGATAACCCCACTAAGGGTATATACATACGCAACGGCAAGACGATGATTAGCAGATAAAACAACTGACGGACCTATTTCCATGGAGGGCATTGAGCGCACCACCTTCGGGTGGTACCTCAAGGAGATCGGTGCCCGTCAGGTACGCGTGGACAACCGTCGACTCTGGGCGGTAAAGCGAATTGCCGATGCCAAGGGGTAAACGCAAATCATTATACAGGGATTTATGCTGATAATCAGCGAAAAAACGCAAGACAAGCATTTCTGCCAAGGGGCTGCCAGAGGCCTTGGCAGAGATGCCTACTAATCTACAAAGGATTTAGTATTTCAAAACAAGGATTTTATGTCGATCGAAAGAAAATCTTCAGCACTTATACCTCCGTCGCCAACGATGAAAGCAGCTTTGGGTGAGAACAGCTTCTTGAAATTCTCTAATCCTTCGGTTCTCTTTTCCGCATTACTCTTGATCTCGATGGCAATGACAGTCCCTTTCTTGCGCAGAATAAAATCCACTTCATCATTGCGCTCTCGCCAATAGAAAACTTCGAACCGGTGGACAAAGGCTTGGCTCACGAGATATGCACCAATAGCAGACTCGAAGATGTGTCCCCATTCTCCACGATTTATAATCGCCTGTTCAAAGGTCAGCGGACTATATATCATCTTCAGCGCATTGTTGTATACTTGTAGTTTAGGAATGCTGGCTTTGCGTCGTGCTGTGTCAATGCTATATTTTTGTAGACCACAAAGTAAGCCACTCTCATCGAGTAAGTGGATATAGCTCGCAAGAGTTGCGGTATTGCCCGCATCCTGTAGCGCTCCCAGCATCTTATTTAGTGACAGCAGCTGACCGGAGTATGCCGAGCCAAGTTCAAAAGTCTGTCTCAATAAGGCTGGCTTACTGATGGGGGTATCCATAAGAATATCCTTGTTGATTGTAGCATCAACGATACCTGATTGTATGTATTGCTGGTAGCGGTCATCATCATCGATGAGAGAGGCTGCACCAGGGTATCCACCATAGTAGACATACTGGTCCAATGTAAAGCCAAAGCACTCTTTCATTTCCGTGTAGGTCCAATGGCTCATGCGTATCTCTTCAAATCGCCCAGCCAATGATTCTGACAAGCCTCTTTCCAGTAATACACGGCTGCTACCTAATAGGAGCACCTTAATGTTTCTGTCGTGGAATGTATCATCGTCCCACTCTTTTTTTACAGCTTCGCTCCAATTTGATATTTTCTGTATCTCATCTATTACGAGCACTATACTTTCGTATCCTTTACTCTCTTTCAAACTTCGAGTTGCCGCCCAGCAGTTGGCCACCCAGGCACTACTTGTCGTGGGAACATTGTCTGCCGAAAACATTTGATAGGGTATATCCAAATCCTTCAACACTTGCTTGACCACAGTCGATTTTCCTACCTGACGAGGACCCATTACCACCTGAATGAATTTTCTTGATTCTTCAAGTCTCTTCTTTATAATCTGATATTCAGCTCTCTTGAACATAGCTTTACATTTTACGCAGTGGCGTGCGTAATTTTACGCAGTGCAAAGATAATACATTTTTATACAAAGGTGCGTTTCCCTATGAAAAAAACACCGTAAAAACTGCATTTCATCAAGGAGTTGGCTGAGCAGGCCGGCATCACGAAGACCATCAGTCCGTATACCCTGCGCCATTCCTTTGCTACGCACCTGCTCGAGGGAGGCGCCAACTTGCGCATTATCCAGAGCATGCTGGGCCACGAAGATATAGGTACCACCGAGATCTACACCCACATCGACGCCAGCCGTCTGCGCTCCGAGATCATTGAGCACCATCCACGCAATAAAAGGAGAGAATAGGCTCTCCAGCTCCATAACTGACATGAGCGAAGCGAGAGACACGTGCCCCTCGCTTCGCTCATGCTGTTCCATCCTCTTCAAGTGAGGTGGTCCTAGACTATTCCCATAGGTTACCCCAAGTCCCACGATGGCTATTGCTCAATGCTTCGTGGTCTTTGCTTGCAGTTTGGGAAGTATATTGGATGGACGATACGGCCAACATCTCTGCTGGCTCTACCTCTATCTGTGTCGTTTGGGGTGCGATATAATTCTGCTTCATTACAAATATGTTTTTAGGGTTCTATATACTTGATTAGTTTCTCAGACAGATATTGATGACAGCTACCGCATCGGCCACGTCCACTACGCCGTCGTCATCGACATCGGCCTTGGCATCGTACTCTCCCGTGAGGCTGAGATTGATGACGCGCACCGCATCGGCTACGTCCACTACACCATCGCCATCGGCATCGCCGGTCAGGGTGGTCACATTGTCTTGTGGCCCATCGCCTTGAGGCTCGTCAGGGTTCATGGGGTTATACTCATACTTTGCCGTTAGCGTGAGATCACCTTCTGGCATATTGAATGAGAAGCTTTCGTTCTGGCTCATCAGTTTGCCTCCGTTGTACCATCCAAGGAATATATATCCCATTTTCCCCGTAGCCGTGAGCCATATTGTCTGATCTTGCATGTAGCGTTCTCCACTTGCGATATTGAAGCTACATGCAGTTAATGGCTCAGCCACCAGATAGAGACGGTTGTCATTGTTAAATGGTTCGTCGGGCGAGCTGGGCGTGTAGTTATAGCATGCCGTGAAGGTTATCGCTTTGTTCTCCATCGTATATTGGGTATACCATTCATTGCTATACCACTCACCATCCTTCTCCCAATGTGAGAATACATACGAAGGGCCTATTGCATAGCTTTCCAATATAACTGGGTCGCCCTCTCTATAGTAGCCCTCACCACCCAGCCACGACACTGCTGCCGCAGGCTTTGCCGTCACCGTCAGCTTGTTGTTCTGATACGGCTCAGCAGGGTTTGTCGGGTTGAAGTCGTCGGCCATAAGCTGCAGGCTTCCCATTATCGTCAGCAGCAGCGCGGCTAAATATTTAATGCATTTCATTGTTGTTAGGTTTATCTACCATTGGGCGATTTAGGCTTAAATCGCCCAATGGTAAATTCAGTTTAGAACTTCACTACCTTGCGGTTGTCCTTGATGTAGATACCCTGCTCAGTGGCATTCTCTACACGCTGTCCCTTGACGTTGTAAGTGGGAGCCTCATTGTCAATTGTCATTTGTGAATTGTCAATTGCAGTCTCGCCAGCCTTCATCATGATGGTGAAGCGACCTTCGTAGGTGCCTGCCTCGGTCATGAAGGTGTAGCTGCCCTCGCTGAAGTCGTGGATAGTGCCTGTGAGGTTATCCTTCACATAGATAGGAGTATCCATGCGCGGAGCTGCCATTGTGTAGTTGCCCTGTGCGGGAGCGGTATAGCCCATGGTCACGATGCCCTCGGCTACGGGGCGCTCGTTGATGGCATACTTCACGGCGCGGCTGTCGATGGTGTAGAGTTGCGGTATGCCAGCTGTGCTGAACTTGGCAGCGTCGCAAGTGGTCTCATAGCCCATGTCTGCGTCGTTGTTGAACACCACGCGAGTGCGGTCTGTGTTGGTGCCATCCGTCAAGGTGATGTTCACGAGCAAGCGTTCAGGATTGATGGGCATCTCGCGACGGCGGGCACGCGCCTTGGCTGCTGCCTCCTGTGCTTGATGGTAGGTCATCTGCTGCTCGGGGTTATACTCGATATTATCAGTACCCTCGGACTTCTGCACGAAGAAGGCCTCGAACGGAGCCAGCTGGTAGTCGTCGTCGCCGGGACGGATAGCCACATACTGTCCGTCTCTCCATACGGTGATGGGCGCTGAGTAGTCATCGCTGGTCACCTCATAGTAGCTCAGGTAGGGGTTACCCACAAAGTTCCAGCTCGCATCTTGCATATTCTCAGTCATATGCTCTACCAACTCGTTGTACTTCTTCTCATGCTTCAGCTTCTGGTTCTTGGCAGTGAGTATCAGTACATCGTCCTGTGAGCATTGGAAGATATATCCCGTAGCAGCCTTGAGGTGGTTGCCGTTGCCGTCAGAGGTCACATTCTTCCAGCCACCCTGGCCTTTGTTTGCACGCTCCTCACCGTCGTAGTAGCGGAATACCCAGTCGGCACCGTTCTCCATCTTGATGTCCTCACGCTTCACATCGAAGGGGAAGCAGAAGAAGTACCAACGGCCACCCTGCACGTTGATGTGGAAGTGCAGCTTGTCGGCATTCACGCAGCCCTCGCCACCTACGATGATAGAGCCGCCATCGGTGCCGTTGTGCTCGATTTCTACATCGCCCAAGTCTTGCTCTACGTCATCTTCTACAATGATACCCGAGTTTTCACCCATCTCGGCATCGGGAGCATTTTCCTCGGTACCGTTGATGCTACCCGTATTCTCATTCAGTGTCTTGTCGCCTTCCAGATAGAAGTTTTCGTAGGGCTCGTCAAACTCTGCGAAGCTCAGGTACTGTCCCCACTGGGTATCGTTGTAGTAGTTGGCATAGCTTACCTTGGGGGCATGCAGTGTACCTATGAAGTTATTACCATATTTCGGGAAGGTGTTTTGACCAATAGCGATAGGCTCTATAGTATATGTGTAAATATCTTTCAAAGATGTGCATCCCTCAAAGGCCAGGTCTTCAATATGGCGTACAGAACTGGGGATGCGAACTTCTTTCAGGTTGCTACAATAGCTGAAAGCACCCCATCCAATTGTCTCTACAGATGGGGGGAGAATGATGCTTGCAAGATTACAACCGCAGAAAGCTCCGTTGCCAATCTCAGTGACTCCCTTCGGGATGCTGACAGAAGTGAGCTTTGTACAATTGTAGAAAGCAGAAAATTCAATCTTTGTCACACTTTCAGGAATATCCAATGTTTTAATATAGTTATATGCGAAAGCATCATTCCCAATCGATGTAATATTCTTGGGTAGTTTGATGCTGAGCAGATTACAATTATATAATCCATAAGCTGGGAATATATTGTCCTCGGTGTGGCAGTCTGCATAGTGATTTCGCTCATTATACACGATGGAGGCATTGGTCAGGTCAAGATGGCGCAGTGCAGTCATCTTGGTAAGCATCATAAAGAAGTCGTGGCTATTGATGCTTCCATTGATCGTAAGATCAGCTACACGTGACAAGGTGGTCTCGCCTAAAGCTTCATAGAGTGCCGAGACCTCGTTATTTGCAATTAAGGTAACTTCACGCCTGTATGCTTCTTGGGTTGCAATCTTATTGCGAAGCATTTCGTCTTTCCAGTAGTCTGCAGAGCAATAGTCGTCGTATGCTGATTCGGGTACTACAAACAATCCATAATCATCAATCAAATTTGTATGTGTCAATGTGGGGGGAGTAGTTGGATGCATGTAAACGGTCTCTATACCATAAAAAGCCCCGCTTCCAATGCTAGTCACCCCATTAGGAATGGTAATTGAAGATAGATTTGCACAATCCCTGAATGCCCAATCTCCAATCAAAGTCAGTTTAGAGCCTTCTGAGATATTGACAGTAGTTAGGCTGCTACAATTTGCAAAGGTCCATGCTCCAATTGAAGTTACACTTGCGGGAATGGTAATAGAGGAAAGGCTACTGCAATTGTTAAAGGCATAATCTAGCGAAGTTAGTTTTGAATCTTCAGGAATCATGACAGTAGTTAGGCTGCAACAATTTACAAAAGTGAAAGGTCCAATTGAAGTCACCTCCTTAGGAATGGTAATTGAAGAAAGATTTGCACAATCCTCGAATGCATAATCTCCAATCAAAGTCAGTTTAGAGCCTTCTGAGATATTGACGGTGGTTAGGCTGCTACAATGACGGAAAGTAGCAAATCCAATGCTAGTCACCCCATTAGGAATGGTAATTGAAGATAGATTTGCACAATCCTCGAATGCATAATCTCCAATCAAAGTCAGTTTAGAGCCTTCTGAGATATTGACAGTAGTTAGGCTGCAACAATTTACAAAAGTGAAAGGTCCAATTGAAGTCACCTCCTTGGGAATGGTAATAGAGGAAAGGCTGCTACAACCACTGAAAGTACTCTCTCCAATGCTAGTCACCCCACTGGGAATGGTAATAGAGGAAAGGCTGCTACAACCTAAAAAAGTAGCATATCCAATCGAAGTCAGTTTTGAATCTTCAGGAATCATGACAGTAGTTAGGCTGCTACAACCACCGAAAGCACTCTCTCCAATGCTAGTCACCCCATTAGGAATGGTAATTGAAGATAGATTTGCACAACCCTCGAATGCCCAACCTCCAATCAAAGTCAGTTCGGAATCTTCAGAGATATTGACGGTAGTTAGGCTGCTACAACCTGAAAAAGTAGCATTTTCAATCGAAGTCACACTTGCAGGAATGTTGATGGAAATGAGTTTCTCACAATCTGAGAATGCGTGGTATCCTATCATAGTTAGTTTTGAATCTTCAGGAATCGCGACAGTAGTTAGACTTCTACACCCATTAAAGGCCCAACCATCTATTTGGGTTACGCTTGCGGGAATAGTGATAGAGGTGAGTTTCTCACAATCACGGAATGCTTCGCTTCCTATTGATTCTAATTTTGAATCTTCAGGAATCCTGACAGTAGATAGACTTCTACACCCATTAAAGGCACAACCATCTATTTTGGTTACGCTTGCGGGAATGGTGATGGAGGTAAGGTTTTCACAACCCTTGAATGCCCAACCTCCAATCAAAATTACTCCATCTGTAAACTCTACAGATGTGATTTCATTGCGTTGTGATTCCCATGGATATTGATCTGAATAGATAGGTGAGATATCTGCTAAAACAATAAGACGGCCTTTTTCGAAATAATAACCTTCTGGAGTTGCTTCAATAATGATGCCTTGCAACTCATTGATGGCCTCAACTATGATATCATAGTCGGTGGCATTGTCGTACACATCTTGTGCCTTAGCGATGGCATCGGCAAATACTTCTGCTGACAGCGTGGTTGCCTTGTCAATTAAAGCCATTATCTCATCTTTGGCTGACATAATTTTAGCCTCTTCTATCGTTTGCGCAGAAGAGTAGTGTAGTATATGTACATTATCCCAAGCTACCCAGTTTGTATTACAGCTGGTAATATTAAGACCCACGGTCAAGCTGCCGTCAGTAACCTGTGTGAATACATGGTACTCCTTGGGCGGATTGGTGTAGGTGGTAGTTACGGGCACCATATCCTCATTCGCAAAAATCGATACTCCCTCTGGAGTTAATGATTCATCGTTTTGCATGACTGCATGTGCCATAGCCTTTACGGCATAAATACCATTGGGTAGATCAATTGTCTGATGCCAACTGCGATCAGAAAGTGGGCCAGGTGCCCACACCCAACTCTCCATAAAAGTAGTGCCGCTGTATCCATAGTTTGCTGCTGTAGCAATCGTGCCACCGCCACCACCGTCAAGAGTCCAACCTGTGGCGCCTTCTTCAAAGTTTGGATTGGTCAACAGATGCGTCATATCTGTACCATACTGAGCAGATACTTGCATTGCTATGCTGCTCCATAGACCTGCCAGGATAGCAGCAATAAAACGTGTCTTCTTCATATTGTTTCTATTTAATTTGTTTTCTGAATTATATCTTTGTTGAGGCCACTTATTCAGCGATTACCTTGCGGCCATTGACGATATAGATTTGACCGGGCTTCATTGTCTCTACACGCAGTCCTACGATATTGTAGATAGCATTGGGAGCATTATCCATTGTCAACTGTCCATTGTCGATGGATGTGGTGCCTCCGATGCGTAATGCCGATACAGAGGCTCCCTCGGGCAGCTCTACATAGCACTTGCCAGCAGCGAGCACGAAGGGGTAGGCGGGGTCTACTTGGTAGAACATGGGGCCTTGGCCTTGATTCTGCATCACGTAGGAGGTGGCTCCGGTGAGCTCAGTCTGTGCTACAACACCTACGAGATGGCCGTTCTTCACGATGCCGTCGGCAGGATACTTGGTGGCATCCACAGCACCCGAAATCGTTTGGCTGAAGCCAGCCTCGCTATATAGTATATAAGGAGTGTAGGCAGCTATCTGTGTAGCCTTCTCGAGCACGAGCGCATCGGCGGTGTGGCTGCTGCAGGTGTAGGCCTCGAGTGAGCCATCGGCAGGTAGGGCGTAGTCGAAGGGGAGGATGCAGGTACCGAACTTATTCGTTGCCGACACCTTAAGGCTGAGCGTGCTGGTAGATGTGGCCTGCACGGCAGTGCTAACGTAGTCCTCGGCAAGGTACTTGGTTTCGTCTACGGTAACTAACCTGACACCTTGCACGCCAATCTGCACATCACCGGGTTTGAGGTAGGGAGTGGCTTTCACATATACTTCAAAGAGGTCACCACTGGTCTTGGAGAACAGGGCATTAGTGCCTGAGAAGCAGGCGACATTGAGCACACCATTCACCACATCGGCTCCCAAGGTATGCGAATTTCCTCTGCGAGGATAGAAACCCGAAGTGCCCAACATATATACATCGTATTCGCCATCGGTAACACACACTTCCAACCCCTCAGGCAGTGCAAGCGAGATTTGGTAGGCCGTGTACTGAAGCGAACCTTCGAGACTCACCGTGAACACGGCATCACCATTGCCACCTGGCTCTACGGTCAGTTCGCTGATGACTACCTTGTCGGTGGTGGATTCAGCCATAATAGCTCCCGCAGCGAAGAGGGAGTAGATGAAAAAGAGTAGTTTTGTCTTTTGCATATTCGTTAATCTTATAAGATATTGATTATTTTTGCAAAAATACCTAACCCTGCCGGATTAATGCTTGTCCATTTTGTCCTTGTGGCCTTATTGTGGCTTTTTGTTTGCCTTAACTTTGTTAATGCGAGACTTAATGCCTAAATTCGCATCATCCAAAGCTATGAGGAAGAAAACAAATGGACAAAATAGAAAAATATCTGGATGCACTGAAACACGATGTGGAGTGCCGTGTGGGGAGTAAACCCTATGGGCACGGCGACTTTATCAAGCTATCGGAGGCGGTGTTTGAGAGCACCAAGGAGATGATAAGCGCCACCACGCTGAAGCGCCTGTGGGGGTATCTGCGTCAGGAATCGCCCACACCGCAGACACGCACGCTGAATGTGCTGGCTGCCTATGTGGGCTTCAAGGATTGGCAGGACTATTGTGATTGCCAAGCCAGCAAGGACGACTACTCGAGCGAGTTCGTGAAGCATCACTCGCAACACTGCTTCCTGATGAAGCCGGGCGAGATGGTCAGGGTAAGCTGGTATCCTAATCGAAAGCTGGTGCTGAGGCACGAGGGCGATGGAAACCTCTTCACCGTGGTGACATCGGAAAACAGTAAGCTGGAGCCGGGAATGACGCTGCATTGCGATGCCTTCATTGCCAAAGAGGTGCTGCTGCTCAAGAACGTGAAGGGCGGATCGCTCACCGAATCGTGCGACTACATCTGTGGTAAGATAGGGGGCATTGAGTATGAACTGATAGGAGAGTAGAAGTAAGGGAGATGGAGTCGTCAGATTTTGTAAAAGCTACGGGCAACTCTTCATTGACCTTCCATGCTAATGATGCTGGAAGGATGTCGAGCATGGTGGTGGTTGTCAACGGAAAGGAGTACTTCAGAAAGCAGCTGCCCGAGCAGAGCAGGGGCGACCTGCGCCTGCGCATGGCTCTGTACAAGGAGTTCAATGTGGGCCGACAGATTGACTGTCCCTACATCGTGAAATACACAGAAATCAATGAGGATGAGAACGGGGTGTATGTGCTGATGGAGCATATCAACGGCATGAACATGGCCGAGAAGATGAAGGCCGAGCCGGCATACTTCAGCAACCTGCGCAATACGACGAAGCTGCTGCGCCAGCTATTGAAGGCGCTGAAGGCGCTGCATAGCAAGAATATTGCCTATCTGGACCTGAAGCCCGAGAATATCATGCTCACCCAAGTGAGCAACAATGTGAAGCTGATTGACCTGGGTGGATGCTTTGCCGATAGCAATAGCTTCACGGCAGAGCGCACCAAGGCATACGCTGCGCCCGAGCTGGCCAATGACCTGATCGGTGAGGTGGACGCCCGCACCGATATCTATGGGGTGGGCCGACTGATACAATATATAGAGGAGAAGGCCGACCTCTACCTGCCCAAATATCTGCAACGCATCAAGCGGCGATGCCTGAACGAGGAAAAGGCCCGACGCTACGAGTCGGTAGACGAGGTGCTCAGGGCACTCAACCGAAAGGCGCAGCGCATGCGTGCTGCCCTGTGTGGTATAGTCCTGCTGGTGGCCTGCGTGCTGGGATGGCAGGAGTACACCACCACGGAGCACTACCGTCGCACGGCACTGCTGCTGCGGAGCGATGCGCTCATCGAGGGCATATACTATGCCGTCACCTCGGAGGACAGCGCCACCTGCAAGGTGATCGGACTGACCGACTGGAACAACCTCTACATCCGTGAGAAGGTGCTCGTCAAGGGAAAGGAGTATACAGTGACGGAGATTGCCGACAGCGTATTCAAGGGATTTGACCGGGTGGAGAGTGTGAACCTACCCCAAGGACTGAGGGTGATAGGCGAGCAGGCTTTCTTTGACTGCACGAGCCTGGTGACGGTGACTCTACCCGAGAGATTCACCGAACTGCGGCACGCCTGCTTCAAGCGCACTGGCATCAGGAGCGTGAGCTTCCCCAAGAGCCTCAAGGCTATCGGGCACGCCTCGTTTGCCGAGTGCACGGGCCTCACCGAGGTGGTGATACCCGAGGGTGTGGAGACCCTGGAGATGGATGCCTTTGCCTGCTGCACGGGCTTGAAGAGCGTAGAGCTGCCATCCACACTGAAGACCATTGCCCGCGGTGTGTTCTGGGACTGCTCCAGCCTGGAGGAGATAACCATCCCGGCCGGGGTGAGCACGATAGGTGAGTATGCCTTCTTCTACTGCACCAATCTGAAGCATGTATACAACTATGCACCCGAGCCACAGCTCGTATCGGCGATATTCAAGTATCCCGGCATCACGGTACATGTTCCTGCCGCTTCGGTGGAGAAGTACCGCAACGCACAGCATTGGAAACAGATGCATATCGTGGGCGACCTGTAGGGAGTTGCATGAGAAGTGGTGTGCACAAAGTTGTTAAGCCATTCGCTGTCAATTGTGCATTGTGAATTGTCAATTATGAATTGTCAATTGTGAATTGCCAATTGCCAATAACCCCTTTCCAACGCTCGTACGCCTCCATCGTGGCAGCCACCTCATCGGCCTTGGGCTCGACGGTTGCCAGCTTGTGCAGCGAAGCAAAGGCTTCGGCGGTATCCTTGTATATGCCTGCACCTATGCCAGCACCGCGTGCTGCGCCCACAGAGCCGTCGGTATCATATAGGTTGATGGTGGCGCCGGTGACATTCGCCAATGTCTGGCGGAAAATGGGGCTGAGGTACATGTTGGCCAGCCCGGCGTGTATCTTCGCCACCTGCATGCCCATCTGCTCCATCACCTCGATGCCATACTTGAAGGCAAAGGTGATGCCCTCTTGTGCGGCACGCACCAAGTGGGCACGGGTGTGGCTGTTGAAGTTGATACCATGCATGCTGCAGCCCGGAGCACGATTCTCGAGCACGCGCTCGGCTCCGTTGCCGAAGGGGTGTATGCTCAGTCCGTCAGCACCGATGGGGGCCGATGCCGCCAGGTCATTCATCGCATCGTATGTGATACCCTCGGGGAGTACGTTGCGCCGTAGCCATGAGTTCAGTATGCCTGTGCCGTTGATGCATAGGAGCACGCCCAAGCGTGTCAGCTCGACCGAGTGGTTGACGTGTGCGAAGGTGTTCACACGCGACCGGGCATCGTAGTTGACATTGCCCAGCACGCCATATACCACGCCCGATGTGCCTGCTGTGGAGGCTATCTCGCCGGGGTTGAACACGCCCAACGACAGGGCATTGTTGGGTTGGTCGCCAGCACGGTAGGTGACGGGGATGCCTACGGCAAGTCCCAGTTCGGCAGCAGCAGAGGCAGTCACCTCGCCCTGAGGTGCGAAGGTGGGGCGTATGGTGGGTATCAGTGAGGTGTCGAAACCATAGTAGCGCATCACATCTTGGGACAGGCATCCCTTGTGGAAGTCCCAAAACATGCCCTCTGACAAGCCCGACACGGTGGTGCATGCCTCGCCCGTGAGGCGTAGTGCGATGTAATCGCCAGGGAGCATCACCTTGTCAATCTGTGCAAAGAGCTCCGGCTCATGCTCCTTGACCCACGCCAGCTTAGATGCGGTGAAGTTGCCCGGCGAGCCGAGCAGATGGCTCAGGCAGTGCTCGCGGCCGATAGCCTCGAAGGCTCGTTCGCCGTAAGGCACGGCACGTGAGTCGCACCAGATGATGGAGGGGCGTAAGGCGAGTCCCTGCTTGTCCACGCACACCAATCCGTGCATCTGGTATGATATACCTATCGCTGCCACCTCCTCACCATGTGCCTCGGCTACGTGCATCACATCGGCTGTGGCCAGCTTCAGATACTGCCACCAGCTCTCAGGCTCCTGCTCGGCCCAGCCCTGCTGCATGGCTATGATGGGGGCCTCCATCTTGGGGTAGAAAGCCGATGCTACACACTGCCCGCTCTGGGCCTCGACGAGGCTCGCCTTCACTGACGAACTGCCTATATCGTAACCTAACAGATATCGTTTCATGCTTGTCAATCTATCAAATGTATATTCCACATTACAAAGATAGCGCAAATATACTGCTAAAAATATTAACAATTCGTTCGGCTGTGCTAAACTATGTTATAAAACATAAATATACTTTTTAACATCAGAACTTTATCGTACCTTTGCATGTCATTTCTGCAAAGAGGTGTATCTATACGTTAACGATGATAAACGATAGTACTAAACAATAAGTTATTTAAGATGAAAAAAATGTGGTTTGCCGGTCTGAAACCGGTGATGATGGCGGCCATTTGCCTCTGCGCAATGGGTGCTACGGCACAGGAGAAGTTGGCACTGACGTTGGAACAGGCAATAGAGATTGCCCTGAGCGACAACCCGACTATCCAGGTGGCTGAACAGACAGTGCAGTTGAAAAAGATCTCGAACAAGGAGACGGTGATGGGCCTGCTGCCCGAAGCATCACTCTCGGGAGCATACACCCGCACCATCAAGAAGCAGACGATGGTGATGATGGGACAGAAGATCGAGATTGGTATCCCCAATCAGTATCAGGGTGGTCTGTCGGTGAGCCTGCCCATATTCGCCCCCACACTCTACAAGAGCATGAAGCTCACCAAGACCGATGTGGCACTGGCCGTAGAGCAAGCACGCTCGTCGAAGCAGGACCTGGTGAACCAAGTGACCAAAGCCTTCTATCAGACACTGCTGGCACAAGACAGCTATGCTGTACTGGAGAAGAGCTTCGCACAGAGCGAAGAGAACTTCCGCATCGTGAACGCCAAGTTCGAGCAGGGTCGCGTGAGCGAATTCGACAAGATCAGCGCCGAGGTGCAGATGCGCAATCTGAAACCTTCGGTCATCTCAGCACGTAACGCCGTAGAGCTGTCGAAACTGCAGTTGCTGGTACTGATGAACATAGAGCCCGAGACGGAATTTGAGCTCATCGGTAGCCTCAAAGACTATGAAGAGAGTGTATACGCAGGCATCCTCACCGCAGACACCAATTCGCTCAAGGAGAACAGCTCTTTGAAGCAGATGGACATGAACGTGAAGATGTTGCAGCAGACCCTCTCGCTCAACAAGCAAAACTTCGCCCCCATGGTGGCCCTGCAGTTCAACTACATGTACACCTGCATGACCGACAACTTCAAGTTCAAGGATTATGAGTGGAACCCCTACAGCAACGTATCACTGAGCATAAGCGTGCCTCTCTTCAAGTACAGCAACTTCTCCAACATGAAGAAGACCAATATACAGATAGGCCAGCTGATGCAGAACCGCGACTATACAGCCCGCCAGCTTGCCATGCAGCAGCAGAGCTACCTCAACAGCATGGCTGCCAGTGCCGAGCAGGTATCGAGCAACAAGGAGGCCATCACACAGGCCGAGAAGGGACGCGCCAT
>JAZRMG010000143.1:0-2964 GCA_045647345.1 Bacteroidaceae bacterium
TGAAACTCATCAGAGAGGAGTCTGACGGCACTAAGAAGATCATCCCTCTCAATCTGAACGATGCCAACATCATCTACTCGCCTTATTATTATCTGCATCAGAACGATGTGCTTTATGTGGAACCCAATAAGGCCAAGTCGAAGAACTCTGACATCGGTAGCGCTACGTCGCTGTACTTCTCGGCAACATCGATCTTCATTTCGATGGTTTCATTATTGTATAACATCCTAAAATAAGATTATAAGATGACGAATGAAAATGTAAACCTCAATAATTTTGAGGAAGAGGAGGGTGGATTTGACCTTAAGATAATCTTGATGAAGCTGTTCATCTATTGGAAATGGGTCGCTCTTTCTGTTGTCTGTTGCTTGATGGCAGCCTTTTTCTATCTGCGAAATACGACACCTGTGTATCGTATACAGGCCTCGGTGATGATTAATGATGCGAAGAAGGGTGCATTCCAGACTCAGATGATGGCGATGCAGGATTTCGGCTTCTCGACCGTGCAGGGCAGTATTGATAATGAGATCGAGGTGTTGCGCTCGAAGTCGATGATTAAGCAGGCCATTATAGATAAGGACCTTTACAAAGAGTATAGACTCAAAAGCCGATTTAATGAAAGGGTGATTTATGGCTCGTATCCCGTAAATGTGGATCTCACGCGTGAGGAGGTGAATGCGCTGACCAAGGGGTTGACCTTGTCGGTTGCTCAGCCGGATTCTCTTACGTATACCATTTCTTATAAGTATACTACTCCGATGGGCGAGGAGAGAGAGTATGAGAAGACCGTGTCGGCGTTGCCTTATGTGGTGGATTCGCCTATAGGCAAGCTCGTGCTCTCAAAAGGAACGTCAGAGGCTCTGCAGCCTGGGCAGACTCTGAATATCTCCATTGTTCCTCCGATAAAAATGGCAAAGAGCTTCTTGGGAAGACTCTCTATTGAACCCACATCTAAGACGACCTCTATCGCTTATATCTCTTTGTTGGATGTAAGCAAACAGCGTGGAGTGGATTTTGTCAATAGCTTGGTCGCTGCATATAACAGAGAGAGTAACAATGATAAAAACATCGTTGCCATCAAAACGGATGAATTCATTCAGGAACGTCTCAAAAAGGTAGAGGCCGAATTGAGCACGACTGAAAATGCGATAGCAGACTTTAAGCGTACGTCGGGATTGACGAACCTCACGGGAGATGCTCAGAGAGTGCTTCAGAGCAGTACCGAATATGAGAAGAAGAAGGTGGAGATTAATACTCAGCTGAAACTTATTACCTATCTGCGTGAGTACATCAACAACCCGGCAAACAAAATGGAGGCTATCCCAGTAAACGTGGGCTTGAGTGATGTGTCTTTGGCTACTACGATCAACAATTACAACAATTGTATTGTGGAGAGAAGACGATTGCTGCGTACTGCAAGCGAGAGTAATCCCTCGGTAATAGATATCACTACGAGTGCAGAACTGTTGGCTAATACGATCAAGACATCTGTGGAGTCGTTGTACAATACATTGTCGATTCAAGAAAAAGATATTGAAAAGGAAAATATCAAGTATACCTCAAAAATCAGCGATGCTCCTACGCAGGAGAAAATCCTCGAGGAGTATAAGAGACAGCAGGAGGTGAAATCGGGCCTTTACCTGATGCTGCTGCAGAAGCAAGAAGAAAACTCTATCGCATTGGCGGCTACGGCAGACAATGCGAAGATTATCGATGCGGCATTGCCGAACGATGCACCGGTTTCGCCTAATCGTAAGATGATATATCTGGTGGCGTTGGTCATTGGATGTGCTCTTCCCGTCTGTGTCATTTATTTGCATGAATTGTTGCGCTATAAGATTGAAGGACGTAATGACTTGGAAAAGATGACCAAGATTCCTGTTCTGGGTGATGTTGTCGTTGCGCACGACCTGAAGAAGGGACAACGTGGTATCGTGGTGCGTGAGAATGATAATGACATTATGGCTGAGACATTCCGCTCAATCCGTACAAGCCTCCAGTTTATTCTCGCCAGTCCCGATAAGAAGGTGATACAGTTTACATCGACCACTTCAGGAGAGGGAAAAACCTTTGTGTCTTCGAACTTGGCGATGAGTATGGCTCTTTTAGGAAAGAAGGTGATCCTTCTTGGCTTGGATATACGTAAGCCTCGCTTGGCCGAAACATTTGGATTCTCGGACAGACGAAAAGGTATTACAACTTTCCTTGCAGGCGATGCGAATGACAAACAGCTGCTTTTTGACCAGATAATCCCTTCGGGTATCAATAGTAATCTGGATATACTTCCCGCAGGCATTACGCCTCCCAATCCTGCGGAACTCTTGTCGAAAGTGAATCTCGACAATGCCATCAAGTTCTTGAGTGAGAGATACGACTATATTCTTCTTGATACGGCTCCAGTGGGTCTTGTGACTGATACGCTGATTATTGCTCGTGTGGCAGATGCAAGTATCTATGTTTGTCGTGCGGACTATACGGCCAAGAATGACCTGAATCTGGCTAACAAACTATATGATGAAGGTAAACTGAAGAATATGTGTATTGTCCTCAATGGGGTAGACATGAAGAAACGGAAGTATGGCTACTACTACGGATATGGTGGTGATTATAGCTATGGACGTTATGGCTATGGGCGTTATGGCTATGGCCGATATGGGTATACCCAATACGGAGCAAACCCGCAGAAAAAGTGATGGTAGGTAATGCTAATAGAAATCATTAAGAATAGTAGGAATGAGAAAGATTAAAGGGTTCATCTTGTTTGGTTTGATAGCCGTTTCGTCGTGCACCTCGCACAAGCAGGTAGCCTACTTGCAGAATAGCGAACAGGTAGACAGTGAGGTTGTGATGGAGCTTTATGATGCTCGTATACAGCCCAAGGATGTATTGACGATAACGGTGAGTAGCGAGGATATCGATGCGGCAACTCCCTTTAACCTTACTGTGGCTACTATGATGAACGCT
>JAZRMG010000144.1:0-8923 GCA_045647345.1 Bacteroidaceae bacterium
CGTGACGGCTACCTTCAGCCTCGGCCTCGAGAGCGTCAATACGAAGGAGGCCCACAAGCAGACGCTGGAGTTTCAGGTCAACTACGTCGGCGTGGTGGAGACTGTGACCGAGCTTTACGGAAGCATCTCCTATACCATCAACGATGGAGATGGTGAAGCAACATCACCTTTCGTTGTCAATGGTTCGGATTCTCTTTCACTGGAGATTAAACAGCGAAGCACCTATGCCGCGGCCGACACTGCCGTCTATGCATCTGAGCCTCTGGCCACCATTAGCCTGAAGGCAAAGAGCGACACCGCCTTTGTGGAAAAGCTGGAGCTGCTGGAGACGCTCGTCGAGACAGGGGAGCCAAGATCTTCGCGCAGTGGCGAAAATCCCGTATCGCACCTCTATCAGCAGTTGTTTGCCACCTCATCGCAAGAGTTCCTGTTCGAGACGATGTATGAGGTTTACACCACCCAAGATGGCGATGAGATGCCCTATATGATGATTGGTGAACCCCGCTGCACTGGAATAGAAGTTACAGCGCAGAAAAAGGATGCTACGACTCGCGGGGTTGTGTACGATACGGTGTATTACGATGTAAAAGCCAAGTTTGAAGTTGAGCTTAAAGGTGTTAATGTTAGTGATGAGCTTGCTAATACGTTAGAGTTTGAGGTTAACTATGTTGGTGGTGTTATAAATGCAACCGAGGTAGTTGAACTTGTGAATATCACATATCGTAAGAGTCAAGTATTTTACGAAGGACATGATAATCTGATACCTCGTTCTCAGTGTGAAGTTTATCGTGATAGACATTATTCTGATGGACATGTTGAAACTGATGAATTCTTTGGGGCCCCGTGGTTCTGGGTGGAATCTAATGTTTCTCTAAGTAGTGGAAATGATGAGGTTAGTGGACGTGTGGATACAACGGTTACTTATTTACCTGATTTTACTGTTAGCTATGAGAATTTTAATCGATATTCGGTAAAAACAGATAATATTTATGTTTACCAAAGAGGAGCAACATGTATTTCTGGTTTTGAGAATGTTGAATTGGCATTAAGGTTAGAACGTAATGAAGTTCCAAATAGATATGATGAAACATATGATGCAGAATTAGAGGATTATTATTTTAATCCCGATAGTCCAATAGAAGGATGGTATGTAAAAGATCATGTTAAAAGTCGTAATAAATTGTTGAAATATGCCAAAGATGGTAATTCTTTTCCTTTTAGAGGGTATCTTATCACGATGAGTTATTATGATCGTTTTTTGTGTGTGGATGATACTATAATAGGTTTCGAAGAATTTCGACCAAAAATAGAATCATTTGAAACATTTGATGATTATGGTGGCTCTGATGTTCATGGTCCTGGAAAAATTTATCAGTATGTAACAAAGGGTGAATATTTGGATCACACGTTCTATTTTGAAATAACTGATACTATCTATACCCCGAAGAATGATGGCAAGACTGAAATTTCAGTACAAGTAGGAAGTGCAACAGACATCAGTGGAGCTGCTGCAAGACTTACATGTAGAGTTCCAACAGAATATGATTTACATCCCGAAGATATTAGGTTTGTGGTGTTTCAAAACGGGAAGGCCGTAGACGATGCTTTTGCAAGCCATAGTACCGGAGATGGGGAGTTCTCCGTTACGTTAGACGAGTTGCTCGCTAATACCCAGTACGCCTATAGAGTATATGTGGCAGGTGCTAAAGCCTATGGTGAGAGTAAGGATCAATGGTTTACAACAAACAGATATTACAGCGAAGCTGATGCCGTTGATTTGGGGTTGAGCGTTAAATGGAGCAGACTCAATGTGGGTGTAACAGAGGGATTTACTCAATTCCGTGGTTTGGAGTTTGTTTGGGAGACTCCATGGGGATATGAATGGAACACTGACTCTGAATGGCGCGTACCGACCATAGAAGAATGGAATGAGCTCTTTGAAAAATGTACTTGGTGGTGGGTGAATAGCCGTAGACGAGGTTATGAAATCGTTGGGCCTAACGGCAATAGTATATTCATCCCACAAGATGAGGCGTTTGCTTACTGGTCCTCTACTCCCGATGGTAATGAAGGTTTATATCGTTTGTATAAGGATGGGACTTTGGGTTTTGAAGAATTTTGGATAGGAGGAAAAGACCGTTACAAGGTCACTGAAGCAGAGCTCCCGATAGTGAAAGCATCTATCAATGAGGTTAGTATGATACGACTGGTGCGCAAATGAGTGCTCAGTCATGGCGGATAATCCGCCGTGTGGTTTGCTATGACTTTGCAAACTCCCCCTCTGTAACAGAGGAACAGTTGGATATGCGTTTCCAATAAGAGATTTCTTATAATGTGTCTTCCAGAAAAAGAGGGTGTTTCTGCACGTGCAGAAACCCCCTCTTGGTTTATTGGTGGAGGGGACGGTTACTTGATTACGCCCAGCTCCTTACCTACCTTAGTGAAAGCAGCGATAGCCTTGTCGAGATCCTCGCGGCTGTGAGCAGCAGAGAGCTGTACACGGATACGAGCCTGATCTTTCGGTACTACGGGGTAGTAGAAACCGGTTACGTAGATACCCTCCTCGGCCATGCGGTTGGCAAAGTCTTGTGAGAGCTTAGCATCGTAGAGCATCACAGCGCAGATAGCCGACTGTGTAGGCTTGATGTCGAAGCCAGCAGCCAACATCTTCTCGCGGAAGTATACCACGTTCTCCTGCTGCTTGGTGTGGAGCTCGTCGCTCTCCTTGAGGATCTTGAACATCTCGAGTGATGCACCTACTACGGCAGGGGGAATAGAGTTGGAGAAGAGGTAGGGACGTGAGCGCTGACGCAGCATGTCGATAATCTCCTTGCGACCTGTGGTGAAACCACCGATAGCGCCTCCGAATGCCTTACCGAGTGTACCGGTGTGGATGTCGATGCGGCCATAGCAGTTGAACTGCTCGCTTACGCCGTGACCGGTAGCACCTACTACACCAGCAGAGTGGCACTCGTCGACCATTACGAGAGCATCGTACTTCTCGGCGAGGTCGCAAATCTTATCCATGGGAGCCACGTTGCCGTCCATTGAGAACACACCGTCGGTCACGATGATGCGGAAACGCTGCTCCTGAGCCTCCTGAAGGCAACGCTCGAGGTCGGCCATATCGGCATTGGCATAGCGATAACGCTTAGCCTTACAGAGACGTACACCGTCGATGATAGATGCGTGGTTGAGCGCGTCAGAGATGATCGCATCCTGGTCGGTGAAGAGGGGCTCGAATACACCACCGTTAGCATCGAAGCAAGCGGCATAGAGGATAGTATCTTCAGTCTTGAAGTAGTCAGAGATAGCAGCCTCGAGTTCCTTGTGGAGGTCCTGAGTACCGCAGATGAAGCGAACTGATGACATACCATAGCCATGAGTGTCCATAGCCTTCTTGGCAGCGTCTACGAGGCGCTGGTTGTCAGAGAGGCCAAGGTAGTTGTTGGCACAGAAGTTGAGCACATCACGTCCGTCGTTGAGCTTGATGTTGGCACGCTGAGGAGTGGTGATGATACGCTCGTTCTTGTACAAGCCAGCTTCTTTGATGCCGGCGAGTTCCTGTTGCAGGTGTTCTTGAATCTTTCCGTACATAGATTTTATGATTTATGTGATAAGTGTAAAGTCTGAATCTTAGGACAAAGGTAACGATTAAAATTAAGAATAATCCATAGGGATTGAAAAAAATGCAGGTGGGGATGTGATTTTTTCGGATAGACGAAAAAAAAGGATGAAGAACTCTGTTCTTCATCCTTTTGTGGAGCATGCGAGACTCGAACTCGCCACCTCTTGACTGCCAGTCAAACGCTCTAGCCAGATGAGCTAATGCCCCTTGTCTCTCTTTTCGGGTGCAAAGGTAAGCATTATATTGGAATAATCATTATCTTTGCAGAAGTTTTTTTGAAAAAAATGCTACAACCCGTCAAAGAAAAGATTATTTTAGGCATAGACCCGGGCACCAATCTCATGGGATATGGTGTCATCAAAGTCGTTGGCACCAAGGCTACCATGTTGGCGATGGGGGTCATCGACCTGCGTAAATATGAGGATTCGTACCTTAAACTGGGACGTATCTTTGAGCGTGTGCGTGGTATCATCGATTCTTTCCTTCCCGACGAACTTGCTATTGAGGCCCCTTTCTTTGGTAAGAATGTGCAGACCATGTTGAAGCTCGGCCGTGCTCAAGGCGTAGCCATGGCGGCGGCTATGAGCCGTCAGGTGCCCATCACCGAGTATGCTCCCACAAAGATCAAGATGGCCATCACGGGTAACGGATCGGCAGGCAAGGAGCAGGTGGCCGATATGCTGCGACGTATGCTTCATATCGATAAGGAGGAGATGCCGCATTTCTTGGATGCTACCGATGCTCTCGGTGCTGCCTATTGTCACTACTTGCAGATGGGACGTCCCAAGGTGGACGGCGGTTGTAGCAGTTGGAAGGATTTTGTGTCCAAGAATCCCGATAGGGTGAAGAAGCCGTGAGGCTTATCTTAGCTGATAGCTCTTCAGCTCCTCCATGGATCCATTGAATACGTTAAGATCTACGTTGCTGTCGATGCCGGGCACGGTGCCGTAGTCGGTGTGTTGCCAAAACTGCCAAGGACCCTGGTAGTTGAGCGTAGCCACATAGTAGTGAGCTATCCAGAGCGGGTAGGTCTTGAATTCGGGCGCATCGAGATAGCGCTCCATATATTTATAAGAGGTGTAGATGATCGGTTTCACTCCGTAGTGCTGCTCCAGCCGATCGAGAAATTTCTTGAGGTCGGCTTGCAGCTGTGTCTTGCTGCGCGGCTTGCGCTCGATGTCGAGCACGGGGGCGAGGTCGCCCTTCTGGAGATTGACTTGTGAGATGAAGAAGTCGGCCTGACGTATGGGGTCTGTGTTGGGGTTGTAGAAGTGGTAGGCTCCACGGATGAGGCCTGCCTGGCCTGCCTCGCGGAAGTTGTCGGCAAAGCGACGATCCTTGTAGTCGCCCCCTTCGGTGGCCTTCATGAAGACGAAGCGGATGGGGTGTACCTGCTTTTCGGTGGCTTTCACAGCGCTCCAGTTGATGTCGCCCTGGTGGTGCGACACGTCGATGCCGTGTACCTTGTAGTTGACGGGGAGGCATACTCCGTATCCCTTGTAGCCGTAGCAGGGCTTCCAACGGTAGCTGTAGGGGCGGATGAAGAAGTAGTAGAAGAACATCAGCAACACTGTAGCTCCTATCGCTGTGAGCAGCCAGTGGGTGATGTTGGATTGTCGGATACGAGCCCAGCGCCGTGCGCGTGCTTTCTGGCGCAATGCCTTGCGCTTCGCCTGCTGCTTGGCTTTTGCCTTGGCCTTGGCGATTCGCTGCTTCTCCCTCTCGGACATGGGCTTGCGCTTCCCCGCAGGCTTCTTCTTCGGGGCTGGCTTGCTATTCATCCGGATGGTGGTGGTGCGTACGGTAGACTTGGACAACATCTATATTATTACCTATATAAAAGAATTGAAAACTGAGAATCTAAAGCAATGCTCAAATTCTCAATTTTCAATTCTCAACTTTCAATTCTGATTAGAGATCACCCAACTCGTAACGGAGTGTCATGGTGGGCTGGTCGCATACCTCGCGGGGTCCGTAGTACTGGATGGGGCCGGGGAATACGTACTCTGTCTCGTTGGCCCAAACGTCGCGCTTAGCTGCGAATGCCTTGAAGGGGGCACCGTCGAGCTTCACGAGAGCCTTCTTGATAACGGGCTTCATCTGACCGTGACGACGCTCCATGTTCATCATCATGGTGATGGGTATACCGCCTGTGAGCCACTCCTCGGCAGGACGTGTGGTCTGACGGATTGAAGGCATGTAGCCGGTCTTGCCATCGGCGATGAGCAGTGATGCTGCATAACCGAGTGAGTAGCAGTAGTCGGCATCGTAGTTTGAGGGAGCTGCGCAACGGCCTTCGTAACCGAAGAAGTGGTGCTGTGCAGCGAACTTGCCGCAATACTTACCCTCGGCCTTCCAAGCCTCGAGCTTGTTGCCTACCATCTCAGAGAGCAACTTCTCGGTCTCGATGAGTGATACCTGTACGTTGCCGTGGGGGTCACGGTCGAGTGAGAGCTGACGTGCTACACCCTCGGGGAGGCTTGCGTATACCTTGGCGTTAGCCTCTGAGAGGTGGTCGATGATGTACTGACGCTGCTCGTCCTCAGCAACGGCTGCAAACTCAGCAGCGTTGTGAGCGAGGAAGTCGTTGAGCTCGCTGATGAGTGACTTGATCTCGGGGATGAACTCGATGAGGCCTTCGGGGATGAGCACGATACCGAAGTTGCAGCCGTTCTTGGCACGCTTGGCCACTACGTTGGCAATGTCGGTCACTACATCGTCGAGTGACTGGTTCTTGGCCTCAACCTCCTCAGAGATGATACATACGTTGGGCTGTACCTGAAGGGCTACCTCAAGGGCGATGTGTGATGCTGAACGACCCATGAGCTTGATGAAGTGGTAGTACTTGCGGGCAGAGTCGCAGTCGCGCTCGATGTTACCTACTACCTCAGCATAAACCTTACAAGCGGTGTCGAAACCGAATGAGGTCTCGATCATCTCGTTCTTCAAGTCACCATCGATAGTCTTGGGACAACCGATAACCTGTACGCCAGCATTGATAGAAGCATAGTACTCAGCGAGTACGCAAGCGTTGGTGTTAGAGTCGTCACCGCCGATGATTACGAGGGCGCTGATTTCGAGGTTCTTGAGGATCTCAAGACCCTTGTCGAACTGTTCCTTTGTCTCGAGCTTGGTGCGGCCTGAACCGATCATGTCGAAACCACCAGTGTTGCGGTATTCGTCGATAACGTCGGCGGTGAGCTCACGGTAGTTGTGCTTTACCAAACCGTCGGGACCCATGAGGAAACCGTAGAGGCGGCTGGCGGGGTTAAGCATCTTGAGGCCATCGAAGAGACCTGAGATTACGTTGTGACCACCAGGAGCCTGACCACCTGAGAGGATTACACCAACGTTGATGGGGCGGCTCTCCATGTTCTCGGCGGGAACAAACTTCAGCATGGGAGTACCATAGGTATTGGGGAACAACTCCTTGATTGCCTCCTGGTCGGCGACAGACTGAGTGGGGGCACCCTCTTCGATCTTAACTGCACTTCTCAATACTAAGGGGAGCTTCGGCTGATATGAAGCTCTGGCAATTTGCAATGCGCTTTTCTTCATTGTTGTTTAATATTTAATGTGAATCAAATGTCTTTATGTCTTATTCGCACTTTCCTATATAATCATCGTATAGGATAAGATGACGCAAATATTGTAAAAATCTGTGAGATTATCAAATTTCCGTGTTTTTTTCTCTCTCGTTTTGGCTGATTAATATTTATTGCCTATCTTTACCGAAAAATAGGAGTTGTTGATTGCTACCTTCACGTGGCATTTGTCTCCTGAAAGAAAATGGATGTAAAACGTAATTCTAAACGATTATGGCAAACAAGAGAGAATTGAAGAAGAGCATTAACTTCGTTGCAAGTGACTTGTTCCAGGAGTGTATATTGATCAAGTTGATAAAGAGGGTTGACGATGCCAAGGTTGATGAGATCCTGGCCGAAATCCTATATATGCAGGATGAGTTTCTGGCCCGTGCCAACCATCCCCAGCCCGGAGCTGTGAAGGCCTATTACCGTAAGTTGTATAGTGACTTCGGTGATGCTGTAGGCAATATCCTGGCAAAGATGCAGGCGTTGTAAATGTCGCACATGCCGCGATTGGGGCGGCGTGTATGTGAGCTACGCTAATACGAACATCAAGGCGTCTGGTATGCAGTATGCTGCCGGACCGATGTTTGTGTTGGCGCTGATGTTTTTTAGAAACTTATAACATTAGTATATGAATAAACACCGATTTTCTTCCAGCATCCGCCCGTTGATGTTCGTGGCGATGCTTCTCGTGACAAGTGCTTTGATGGCACAGACTGCTTTCCGCAAGGGAGCATTGTATAACCTTTTCCCCGCAACAGATGGACACTTGCTGCTTCAGCTCGATGGCGACAAGACGAAATTCCATAAATGGGACAATACGGCTGAGGGGCAGTACTGGACCGTGACAGAGCTCTCGGGCAGCGTGCGCATCATCAACCCCTTTACCAACCAGGCTTTGCGTGCCGATGGCGACAAGGTGGGGGTAGGAGAAAACAATGGTTCTGACGAGGCACAATTATGGAAGGTAGAGACATTCCAAGGCAAGATGCGTGAAGCCGTTCTCCTCATTCCTGCCAACCGCTCCGAGGTGGCCATGTATCGTGAGAGCAATGGTACACTCTCGCTCATTCCTGTAGCAGAGGCCCGCACGAAGAATGCATCGGCTTTTCGCATTGCTGAATCGCTAGAATATGGCTTCGATGCCGATGCCACCTATCGTATCCATCCTTTCGGCCAGCGCGAACTGTCGCTCGGTAATGGCGATAGCGGTGAGAACAATGCTCGCATCGTAGCGGAGAAGAACGATACGGCCAACCGCGGACAGTACTGGGCTATGACCATGATTAACCTCACCGAGCGTGCTGTAGAAGGAGCCTTCTATGCACAGAACTTTGATGATGGTGGTGGTAACCCTGCCGTAGACTATCTGTTGCAGTGGCCTGCTCAGTCGGGAGTGTGGAACAACGCCCGTTTCCGCTTCGAGCCGGCATGGATAGGAAAGGATGAATCTGTTCGTGCTACTAACAATGGTCAACCATTGTTCGCTTACCGTATCCTCTCAACCTCTCCTCATAAGGCTGGCAAGATGTTTGCCCTGCGCGATGGCCGCATGATGCTCGTGCCCTACGATAAGGACGACAGTTCGGGATGGTTCACCTTCGAGGAGGTGAAGAAGCCTAAGTTTACTGCCCCCTACTGGGAGGACGAGACCATGTTTGAGGAGAACAAGGAGCGTGCCGTGGCTACCTATATGCCTTATGAG
>JAZRMG010000145.1:0-10980 GCA_045647345.1 Bacteroidaceae bacterium
GAACCAGATCACCGACCTCCGCACTCCCCTCTTCCGCGACATCGCCGACGGAGCCTATATCTACTACGTGCACTCCTACTATCCCGAGTTGTGTGCCGACACCATCGCCACGAGCCACTACATCAACCCCTTCAGCGGAGCACTCGGCCGCGACAACTTCTTCGGCACCCAGTTCCATCCCGAGAAGAGCGGTGCCGTAGGAGCGCAGATCATCAAGAACTTCCTGGAGCTATAAGCGAGAGGCATCTGCCTTCTCCACCCCATTTACCGAGCCATGCTCTGCCCGAAGAATTAGGGCAAGGCATGGCCTTTGATTTTTATTGATTCCTCATGCCCGAATGTACACAAAATCACCGTTCGCACAATGAAACATGAAGAATTTCTGTACAGAAATTTCGTGGCATATTGATAGGTAAACCCTACGATTTGCTTGCGCAGTATTGAAATCGGAAGTATAGACTTCTTCGTTCTCGTGGCAGAGTGTCGTCGGTTCTCTATCCTCCGCTTTCTTTCTGCATTTCCCTAATCGCCCGTGGCTGCGTTCTTTTCGTTTGGCTTGGGGATTGGGCGGGAATATCGCAAGGATATTACTTACATATTACTTGTCAGCCCAGATATCTCCCCATTCTCCTCTGTGTCTATTAGACAGCACCTCTTCGTTGGGATTAGCAGTTATTTCATCTTCTACAGAGAGCGCAAGTATCGACTCCATCATCTCCAATTCTGTCACTTCTATTGAGGGACTCACATATTTCTTCTTTGTCAGCATATTTTATTTTACAATTATCTTTTTGTTTCCTTTAATATAAACTCCCTTATCCAGAGGCATGCTCCATTTCTTACCTTGAAGGTCATAAACCTGTTCCTCCGTATCGCCCATGATAGC
Organism: Bacteroidaceae bacterium; assembly: GCA_045647345.1. Lineage (GTDB taxonomy): Bacteria > Bacteroidota > Bacteroidia > Bacteroidales > Bacteroidaceae > UBA1189. The sequence continues at coordinate 887 of JAZRMG010000145.1, forward strand.
TTCTAATCCTGTCGTGTCGTTCAGTCTAACCATTTGAGCATTAGCATCCGCTACATTCAAGTAGCAACGATAGGCAGGCACGATGATTGGAGTCTCCTCGTCCACACGATAGAAAGCCACCTTACCATCAATCCGTTGCAATACATATCCTTCTGTAATCTCAGTATCAGCGTACACGCCCGTCAATGCCCCCACCTCATAATTCAGTTTACTCATGGTAGGTACTCCAGTGAAGTTATATTCCCCTGCGTCTCCCTCCATGATGTATGGAGTGTTAGCTTGTATCTTATTAGAGGCAGTCAATACCGTAGTCCCATTCTTCACCGAGGCACATTCGTAAGCTGTAAGACCAGTCGGAACTTCCGCATCGAAGGGAAGCATCAATGTACCCCATCCTGCACTACTCATGGTAAATTGACAATCAAGCGTCTTAGTGCTTCCTGTCATCACCATTGTGCCGGGAGTCCAATTGGGTATTGTACCTTCATCATCCACTGCTCCAGTGCCAAACATCACCTTATTTCCTAACGTAACTGTATAGACGCCGTTCATCAATTCTGGCGAAGCCACGAGTTGCAAGGTGAGGACATTCGTGTTGCCAGTCTTGAACTTTGCAAGACTCATGCTTGTACAAATAAAACGATAGCCGCCACTTATCTGCGAGAAACTCAACGTGTGCGACGATTTTGCCACTCCACAGGTAGCAGCACTCACCCATTCCTCTTCCTCCTCGTCATAATAGCCATATTGTTCTTCCTCTTCGTCAGGATTATAGGTATACGGCATAGTGACTCCTTCGGGAAGCATCATGTCAAACTGAAAACTGCAAAACTCACCCAATTTCACATCTGATTCTACAGTTAAGGTTGCCATCCCATTTGCCGCAATCGTAAAGTCACTTACGGTCAAAGTCACATTAGTTTGGGCCTGGGTCGTCACACTGACCAACACCACCCCAAGAAGAAACATCAATTTAAGTCTTTTCATTGTTATAATATTTCAGTATTTCTATTCTTTATTATGATATGCCTACGCTCTCGCACAAATACTTCTTCCTCTTTTGCGTTCAGTATCTGGTTGATGATATAGTTTACATCAAGCACATCTATCTCACCGTTTTTATTAGCATCCATAGGCGTGCAGTCACTATTATCAGTGATATTGCCCAAGATATAGTTGATAGTCCTGTTCACATCAAGCACATCTATCTCTCCATTTCGATTGGCATCTCCCAGCAGATAGGTCGTAAACGATAGTTCATGCTGTGAAGCATAGTTGGTGCCATTGGTATTACTTAATACAATATCCGTTACTCGGACACCCGTATTAAGATACTCGACACCCTCCTCTGCGGTATATTCCAGGGCGAACAGTTCGCCCGAATTCCCTATAATGGGCTTATTTGCCATCGAGTAGATAAGCACTTGATACACTCCACCACCAAGGTCTGTTATTAGGTGGGCATGATCCTTCAGTCGCTCCGAGAGTTGCATAGCAGCCATCGAAGTCTTCATGCCCGAGAGCCAATGGATATTCATCTGCACGGCCACAATATCCGTGTAGTTGTCCAGCGCAAAACTCACGCGATAGCCCGTCTCCGTATTTTCTCCATCCAGCAACAGGTGATTGGACTCATACACAGAACTGCTCACCGCCACCGATTTCATACGACAGGTAGGGTCATTCGTATAGAGTTGCATCGTCGTCTTGTGCTTGCCCTCCACTGTAGGAGTATAACTTACGGTAATCCGCTTTGTCTGACTCCGAGCTATGGTGAGTGGCAACTCTGTCTCCACTGCATATCCTTCGGCAAGGAAAGCAGCCTTGCTTATTACCAAGTCCACCTTACCGCTGTTGTATATAGAATAGGTTGCCGTGCACTTCTCTGTTACGGCCACGCTCCCCATATCTATCGCATTGTTGGCACTTATCTTGGGGCTGCTTATCACTACATAATTGTTCGATGTAGCCGATACCATATTCTCCATCGTCACATTGCTCAACACCACATCCGTAGGCTTCAGTTGATACGAACCACTTGCGCCATCAAGTCGCACACGGAAGGTCATCAGTTCTCCATCGCCCTCAGGCAAAGCCGTGTTAGATGCCGAGTAGAGCAACAGCGTCAAGTTGTTTCCTTGCACTATCCCCGTAGCCTTGTGGTCAGTACCAATACAACGACTACCTACTGTAGCACTTCCCTCCACATATTTCAGTGCTTCGGGCATCGTGAACTCGCACTGTGCACCAGCTATCGGCTCCATATTGTTCATCTTCAGTACCACGGTCACCTCCTCGTCTGATATGCCCTCGGCATGTTGCACATGCAGTTCGTTCACCGAGAAGGGCTGTGCCTTCACCATCGCCTTCCCCACTTTAGGGTTGATGGCGTTGGATCTGATTGTCACATTACTGGTTATAGTTCCACGTTGCAAAGGAGCATAGGTAAGCGTGAAGTTCTTTGTACTTCCCGCAGTAATAGTACAAGGTACAGACGATGCCGATAGGTCAGCATTGTCAAAGGCGATGCCCGTAATCTCCAGCGGCTCATTACCTACATTTTTTACAGAGAGCGTTTGGGTATAGGTACTACGGATGGGCACGCGGCCATAGTCAATGGTAGGTGTAGTCACCTCTATCTTGGGCGACAGCAGGGTCACCACTCCGCTCTCCACACTGCACGTGAGAGCGTTGCCGCTGGCATCGCTCATCACCACTTCGGGAGTCAACGTATAGTTGGCAGGTTCCTTGCCCAACTTCAGTTTGAAGCGGCACAGCTCACCATCTACTCCTTTGAGCGGAGCCAAGGTGGGGCTGAATATCACCATGCTCAGTTTGCCATCCTGCTCGGCAGCCGAGAGGGTATGCCCATTGACACGCTCGGCATTGATTACTGCCGAGCCATCCACATAGCGCAGCATATCACCAAGCGGTATCAGCAGCTCTATTGCCGTCACCGTCGACTCTCCTGTGAGTGCCACGGCCACCTCCACCTCATCGCCAGGATGTCCCTGTGCTGAGGTTAATGTTACGGTATTAGCTGCTGTGGCAGTGAGCCATACGCCCACTGCCATTAAGCAACTTATAATCGTTCGTTTCATAACACTTTTTTTACCACTGATTACTATACTTTGTCATCCTGAGCATAGCGAAGGATCCCGCATAATACTTTGCGAAAATCTTCACTACGTTCAGAATGGCATTAAGATGCGTCATTGTCTCATCGTGGTTTGTTATCACTCGCGAATAACTTTAACAGCCTGCATCAACTCGCCATCCACATAGAGGCTCACGAGATACAGTCCCTTTGCCAATGCCTTGGGATACCAAGTGTAGGTATACTCACCCTCGGTATTAACGGTGTGATAAGCATCAATGGTGCGGCCAGCCATATCGCTGAATGCGATGGTCACCTCGTGGCTACCGCTCTTGCCTATAGTGTAGGGTACACGAAGCACCGTGGTGAAGGGATTGGGCGAAGGCATCTGCAGCTGCACAGCCTCCACCTTACCGATACCTGTGGTATTGCCATTTACGGCAGTGATGTTCTTGCCCTTGGTGTCAGAGAGCACCATCTCGGTCACTACCGCCTCGCCGCCAATCTGCAGCAAAGCGTGTGTGCCAGCAGGAATGCGCTGCCCGCTCATTGAGTAAGCCAGGAAGAGGTACTCCTCATCGCTCAGCCAAGTACCGTTCTGCTCCATGCCTTTGAGGCCATCCAACGCAGTGATTTCTGTACCCTTGGCAACATCAAGGCGTACTTGCACGCCACCCAATGCCTGGGCAGTTTCTACATAGAGGATACCATCCGTGACATAGTAGCGTACAGGCTCGTTGTCCATACCGCTCACACCAACGCCAGCAGGGTTGGTAATAATACCTATGGTACCCACCACGTCAAGCACATTCACCTTCTGGTCACTATTGACGTCAGCAGCCTCAAAGATAAAGGGCTGTGGGGCTTGATAAGTAATGTAGGCCACCTCGGTCACCACATCGGCAATATCCACGCTCATGCTACCGTTGGCATCACCCTTGCTTGCGGTAAGGGGGGTTGCTGCTACGGCATTGCTAAGTGCATGCGAGTTGAGCGAGGTGGTGAGCTGCTTGATAACATAGTAGTAGGTAGTGCCAGGCGCTACATCGTAGTCTACGAATGAGGTCTCTTCAGCTTCGAGGACGCTGGGGTTGATGATGACGCTATCACTACTTACACCATTATCATCCATCGTAAAGCGATACATATTATATCCGAGCAAGTCCTCAAAGTCTTCCTCATCGGTCTCCCAAGTGAGTGTTACCTTACCCAATCCAGCCTCGGCCATCAAGCCTGTTGCCATGGAGCCCGCAGCTTCTACCTGCACACTGAAACGCTTGTTTTCCACAGGTATTTTCCATATAGGTGTCGAAGGCACTTCAATAGATTGCTGCTCGATGGTGGGTTGATTTAATGTATTTGCTAGTTTGTTATAATCGGAATATAACTGATTTAAAACCGTTTTCAAGAGCCCATTGTCTTTAGAATCTGACATATACATATAATACGCATAGCTTATTTTATCATAGATTTCCTTATGTGTACTTTCAAATTCTTCATTAAAAGCGTCATTCACCAATCGCATTCCTAGTTCTGCAATAGCATATCTATCACACGAATTAAATACCATTCGGTAAAAACGATATGGTGTTCCTGATTCAATCAAAGGAATAGTCAAAGAATAAGTTGAACGATTTTTCTTCGCTTCCAACAATTTTATACCAACATTATAAGTTGCGATATCGCAGAATTCTTCTAAATCATTACTTCCTTGTATTAACACAGATTTTAAATCATAGTCTTTAGAAAGTATATCAAACACTACATTTTGTGACTTATGAGCATCCCCTAAATCTATTGTTATATTCGCTTCAGGTGATGGCATTGTAAAATCTGTATTAACATCATTGTCAATCGAAGTTTTTATATTCTGACCACCTATATAGCTATCTCCTCGAAAAACATAACCTTTCACCGACGAATTCGTACTTTGCAAGGGCACTTTGCTGAAATATTTGAGTACAAGTGAATCACACAATGGCTTAGCCTTAGTTACAAGCTTATACAATTCCTCACGCAAATAATAATCCTCAGAAGATTCAATCGCATCTGCAACATAGATGCGATTAAGACCATCAGCACCCGTCTTTCCATCAATGGTGAGGTAGGTGGTATAGATAGTACCTTCTTCGTTCCAACTACCATCCTCTGCAATCATATGCGAAGTATAGGGAGGACGCACACCCATGGCAACCATTGGAGTCACCCTCTTATCCATCGGACGATTGAAGTAGACTTCAAACTTGTGTTTGCCTACACCAAGCGGAGGTAATTGTTCAAATTCATCTTGAGCATCATAACCATTGACAACCACTTTCCATACAATGCAGTGAGCCTCATCAATAGGGCGCTTTGATACATAATCAAGATTTACACTACCATATCCGAAAGAATATATCGGATTTTCATAATCTATGATATTTTTTCTTAAAATCTTTTCGTTCATAGAACCCAAATATGAAGGATTCTCAGATTTATAAATGTTTATTTGACTAGAATTATATCCCGCACTAACAATAAGTTTTCCATCTTGATTAGCAAAAGAGTTACATTTTTTTAGAATCGTTATATCCAAATCCATTCCAGCGGGATATGCAGAACCGACTCCTCCAATCTCATTATTTACAATATTGCAAGCAATACAAAATCCATTATTATAATCTTTTAACCCTGAATAATTAAAATGATTGTTTTTTATCACACTACGAACAATATCCGCAGAGGTAAATTCCAATAAATAATAACTTTTACAATTATCAATAATCACATTTTCTATTTGGCTAGACTTCCCATCTATACCTGAATCAAAATACAAGTTTTGAATAATTGCATACGAAAGATCTCCATTGCCAATATCAAATATTTTTATTGAGCACTCTGCTAATAGTTCTGCAGGTCTAAAAGTAATCATATTGTCCGGAGTTCCATTAGCCATTAGCTTTCCCTCACTTTTCAAGCCAGTACCATTCTTAAATCTCAATACTGCTCCTGGCATTATTGTTAAAGTAACTCCTTGGGGAATTAACAATTGCTTCGTTACAATATAATGCACATTTGGATAAAGTGTCATATCCTCTGCTATTATTCCCCCAATCTCCACACCATTCTCAGCAGTCAATACAATCTCCTGCTCGAATTCCTCGGCAATATTATCGCAAGTAGCGCGCAGCACCATACAGATATGGCGACCATCAACACATTCGGGATTTACCTTGAAGCGCACGGGGTTGGCACTCTTGTTCTTGCCGTAACTGCTCAACTCTTTGCCAAAATCCACTTCACTATCCAAGATTTCCACGATGGTGGGGGCTTCGGTCTCGGCCAACGCCAAAGAGAAGCGGATATTCTTGGCCTGTCCCCATTCGTTGCGGAAGGTGGGATAGAGCGCAATGGTCTCGCCAGCATCTGCCTTACCGTCACCATCGCCACCCTCGGCATCGTCCAATACATAGGTCACCATACCGAGTGAGGGTTTGCGGTCGGCATCGGTAATCTTGTACACGGCCTCGAAGTCGACATTCTCGTCGTGGTCGTGTTCACAGCGGTGCTTGCGAGCGTGAATGAGGTCACCGAAAAGGATTTCCCAGTTGCCATACTCCTTCACCTGCAGCAAGCGAGAGATACCACCAGCCACATAGGGACAAGCCATAGAGGTACCACTCAAAGTCTTGTACTTACCACCAGGGAAGGTGCTCATAATCTGCGCACCAGGGGCGCGGAGCTCGTAATTGTAGAGCTGTTCCTCGCTGTATGTAGAGAACACTGGACCATTATCATCAAAATTGCTGAACGATGCCAAACTTCCCTCTTTAGTGCTAGCCTCTACACCTAACACGAAGGTGAAGGCAGCTGGAAACATAGGGCTACCTCGTCTTGAACATATACTGCACTTTATTGGACTAATTGGCAAACAATCATTACCTGCAGCGGCCACCAATACGGCAGTGTTGTATGCTTTGGCCAATGCCTGCTCCTCGGCCAATGAGTAGCCGTAGCCACCGATACTCATGCTGATAACATCAGCACCATTGGCAGCGGCATAGTCGATACCCTTGATGATGGTGGCCACATCTCCTGTACCATCGCTCTGCATCACGGTAATAGGCATGATGAGTGCATCGGGGTTGGCACCGGTGATACCAATCTTGTTGTCACCCACGGCAGCTGCGATACCGGCACAGTGGGTACCATGACCGTTCCAGTCGCCCAGGCGAGCAGTCTGGTTCACAAAGTCCCAGCCATGGAGGTCATCGGCAAAGCCGTTGGCATCGTCGTCCTCGCCTTCGGCTCCATTTGCCTCGGCTTCGTTGGTCCAGATATTGTCGACAAGGTCGGGGTGTGTGATATCTACGCCGGTATCAAGAATAGCAATCACAGGACGCTTGTCGGTGATAGGCTTTTGCTTCTTGAGGAAGTCCAGTTTCAACTGGCCATGGCCCCACTGCTCACCTTTCAAGGGGTCGTCGGCAGTAGCAACTTCACCCGTAGAGAGCGCATACACCACGTAGTTGGGCTCGGCAAACTCCACCTCGTCCAATGCTGAAAGCTTATCAATAGCCTCATGTACATTCACCTTCTCGGCATCAAAGGTCAAGCGATAGAGCTGGCTCATATCCCTGTCCTCAATCGTGTTACCCGACACCGAACGCAGCGCCTTGGCACGAGGAGTCACCTCACTGCCTGTAAGCGGCATCAGTGGATCGCTGGCAGTAATGCCCAACTCACCCAATACCCTGTCTACATCGCTTACACCCGAGGCCACACCTCGGCTGAGCGAGCGCACACGTACTGCACTTGTAGGTTTGAACTTAACGATCATCTCGCCCTCGCGATAGTCGCGAGCAGCGTGACGCTCAATCTTTACCACTTCGTCTTGATTGTTGCTCGACTGGGCAACGACCGATGATGCCAGCATCATGGCGGCAGCACCAAGTAGCCAATGCTTCTTCATAACGGAAACGCTTATAGTTAGTAATGTTGTTTGTGCTCATCATTTGCCTATAAGTTCTCCTGATTCGGCATGCGTATCTCTTGTTGACACCTTATTATATATATAAGAAAAGCGTGAGAACCTGTACCTGTTACTCGTCTCACCCTTTTGAGGCCTTCGCATTGCCCAGTTTGTCGAAACGAGCAACGCAGACCCCACGCCGATATGTATCTATACGACCAATTGGCCATACCGACTGCCATTTTTTCGAACAGCACAGGTATAGCATCTGGACACTACTTACATATCCCGTGGCATCTACTGTTGCTTTGTTTTTGACAAACTGTTGAGAAGTTGCGAAGTTCCAAAAGGGTCAAAACCAAAGCGTCAAGTAAACGCCTTTCAATATGTCTTGTCGCCCACCCACGAACCCTGTCGGCGCGAGCGATGCGACAAAGATACAACAAGCTGTGCGGAGAACAAAACAAATTCATTTATTTTTTAGGCAATAATATAGATGTTGTCCAAAACCTTAAATTCTCCTCCTAAGTAGGAGGCACTATGAGATACGCCGATGAAATGGACGATTTTGCCCGTTTTTCAGGTTACAAAAGTTCATAAATCGGTTGGCAGTGGCATGATCTGAGAACTTTCGTCTTCGTGATCGTATAGCGTTGCGCTACGTCAGGCCGTGCAACACAAAAAAATGGGCAGTGCGAATTTTCAGTACTGAGCCTCCAGTACTCGAATACCGGAGGCTCGGTACTGCAGTACTGGCCCGTCAGTACTGCTCCATCTGTCAACTTTTTTAGGACAAACGCCTTGTGAAATTCGAATAGACCCTCTGCCAACGCCAACCGATTTATGAACTTTTGTGACCTAGTGTCTTTATTTCCTCACGCAAAGACGCAGAAAAAATGGGCCAAGTTTTGGTTATTCGGCGCTCTTTTACTAACTTCGCCACTCATTGCGAAGAACGGATTATGATAAATGTCATCCCCGCCATTGACCTGATAGATGGCAAGTGTGTGCGCCTCACCAAGGGCGACTACAGTCTGAAGAAGGAGTATAGCGCGTCGCCACTCGACATGGCGCTGCGCTACCAGGATATAGGCATCGGCCGACTGCACCTCGTGGACCTCGACGGGGCCAAGAGCAGCAGCCCCAGGAACCTGCATGTGCTGGAGGAGATCGCTACGCGCACCTCGCTCGACATTGAGTGGGGAGGGGGCATCAAGAGCGACGAGGCTCTGCGCGACGCCTTCAACGCCGGTGCCCGCCACCTCATCATAGGTAGCGTGGCGGTGGGCAACCCCGACCTGTTTGCCCGCTGGCTGCAGACCTACGGGGGCGACCGCCTCATCCTCGGTGCCGACGTGGCGGAGGGGCGCGTGGCCATCAACGGGTGGCTGGAGCAGTCGGAGCTGACCATCGAGGAGCTCATCGAGCGCTTCCGATGCGACGGGTTGCGCGAGGTGATATGTACCGACATCTCCAAGGATGGTATGCTGCAGGGGCCTACCTTCGAGCTCTATGGCCGACTGCAGGCGGCATATCCCGAACAAGACATCATCGTGAGCGGTGGCATCAGCAGCATGGACGACATACACCGCCTCGACGAGATGGGGCTGCGCCACGTGATCGTGGGCAAGGCGATCTATGAGGGGAGAATAAAATTAGATGAACTTAAGGATTTTATTTTAAGGAGATAAAGGAAGTTAATGGAGATAAATGGAGATAAATGCCAATAGTGTCGTACGCGCGAATAAAACATTTGGCCTTTATCTCCCAAAGGAGCGGAGCGACTATCTCCTTTTAACTCCCTTTAACTACACAAAAACAGAAAAACAGATGTTAGCCAAACGTATTATACCTTGCCTCGACGTGAAGGATGGCCGCACGGTGAAGGGCATCAACTTCGAGGGACTGCGCGATGTGGGCGATGCCGTCGCACTGGGCAGCAAGTATGCCCGCGAGGGTGCCGACGAACTGGTATACCTCGACATCAGTGCCACACAGGAGGGACGCAACACCTTCACACACCTCGTGAGCCGTATTGCCCAAGAG